>JBAVYF010000657.1:0-7183 GCA_049698655.1 Occallatibacter sp.
CCTGGGGAGGGGTTGTGGTTTGGCTCCCGAATGTGTACGCTGGGCACCATGATCTACCCTATCGCGCTGGCAATCCTGTCGGTCGTACTCCTCCTTGGAACATCCGCATGGAAGTCCTGGAGCTTACGCCGCCAGTCGAAAACAATTTCCGACGATGCAAGCCTGGCCAAGGTTCCGGACACTCATGCCCTGGGGCAAATCCTGGGAGATGCGCGAGTCATGGCCGGACTCACTCAAGCTGATCAACATCAGCTAAGGCGCATCCATAGCCATGTCGAGCTATCGTCGCAAAAGGCCGCGGCCGACGGCGTGCAGATGTGGATGGCCATCGTTGTCACCCTGGCTATCGGGTCAGCCGCTCTGTACGTCGTTCTTTCAAAGCAGTATGAGCAGGATTCCCTGAAATGGGCCTTCGGAGCGCTTGGAACAGTCATTGGCTATTGGCTGAAGAGGTGATCCGGGCGCATGAGGAAGACCTGGCTGGCGTGAGCCTGGAGTGTGGGCAGAATAGCGCCGGCTCGCTGACTTGCTGACCCGCTGCCCCACCGCAGGTGGTTTGCAGATCATTACCCTCCGTCGGCACACAATGGAAGAATGAACCAAGAACACAGTAGCCGGGCTTTTCTATTCCCTATTCCCTGTCCCCTGATCCCTGATCCCTGGCTACCCCCCACCCCCCTATTTATATTTTCAAAACCTTGCAGATAATTATTTGTTTACTCCCGGCAAAGTCGTAAACCCTATCAAAACCTATTTAGAATCAACGTATTCCAAAAACAAAACTCGCCAAAACACGCACACTATGCTCCTGCGAACCGGTGGATTTTCCCTCAATTCCGCTGCGTTTAAGGCACATTTCCCGCGCGAAAATCAACCATAAATCCCAATTTCCCTGATAGATTGAGCTATTGCCAGCCGTTTTTCACGCCCCAAAATCTGTCTTGAGCATTGCAATGTTATCTACCTTCATCGCAAAGGAGCAGGCGTGAGCAGCTACGATCCAACCCTTTCGAACCGCGACCTGGCGCCGACGCCGCCGGCGCGGCGCACCTGGGGCGCATACAACTACATAGCCTTGTGGTTCTCCATGTCCATGGGCATCACGACTTATCAGCTTGCCTCGTCGCTCATCGCCAAGGGGATGGATTGGAAGCAGGCGGTCTTCACGGTGCTGCTCGGCAATCTGATTGTGCTGGTTCCCATGCTGCTGAACGCGCACGCGGGCGCCAAGTATGGGATTCCGTTTCCGGTCTTCATCCGCGCGGCGTTTGGCGTCCGCGGCGCCAATCTGCCCGCGCTGCTGCGTGCCTTTGTGGCCTGCGGCTGGTTCGGCATCCAGTCCTGGATCGGGGGAATGGCGATTCACTCGATGCTGGCGGTCATCTGGCCCGCGGCCGCAACCGTCGACGGCATTCGCTGGGCGTGCTTTCTCGGCTTCTGGCTGTTGAATATGGTGGTGGTCTGGCGCGGGGTCGAGTCCATTCGCCACCTGCAAGCCTTTGGCGCGCCCTTCATGTTCGTGATGGCCGCATTGCTGCTCATCTGGGTGCGCATCAAGGCAGGCAGCTTTGGCACCATGCTCTCAACGCCCAGCCAGTTCCACACCACACGGGAGTTCCTCGCCGTCTTCTTCCCTTCTCTCACCGCCATCGTCGGCTACTGGGCCACGCTCGCGCTGAATATCCCGGACTTCTCCCGTTATGCCAAGTCGCAGCGGTCGCAGGCGTGGGGCCAGGCATTCGGCTTGCCCATTGCGATGACCCTCTATACCTTTGTGGGCATCTCCGTCACCTCGGCCTCGGCTGCGCTCTTCGGCAAGCCCATCTGGAACCCAATCGAGCTGATCGGCGCCTTTCACCAGCCGGTGGTAGCCTTCTTCGCCCTGATCGCCATTCTCATTGCCACTTTGAATCTGAACATCGGGGCCAACGTGGTTTCGCCTTCCAATGACTTCTCCAACGTCTATCCGCGCCTCATCAGCTTCCGCACCGGCGGCCTGATTACCGGCTTTCTCGGCCTTGCGATGTGCCCGTGGAAGCTGCTGGCTTCGCCGGACAGCTATATCTTCGGCTGGCTGATCGGCTACTCCGGCCTGCTGGGCCCGGTAGCCGGAATCATGATCTTCGATTACGTCCTCATCCGCCGGACCGAGCTGGACGTGAACTCCCTCTATCACCGCGAAGGTGCGTATCACTACACCCGGGGCGTCAATCCCCGTGCCATCGTGGCGCTGGTTCTGGGCGTGGCCATTGCGCTGGTTGGCCTGGGCGTGAAGCCGCTGCACTTTTTTTATGACTACGCCTGGTTCGTGGGCTTCTTTACGGCCGGGGTGGCGTACGCGGCGCTGATGAAGCTGACCGCGAAGGCCGCCGGAAATAATCGAACCTGATGGGCGCCAATGGCACTCCAATCAACATACGAGGTGTTTCCCCATGGAACTCAACGAAAAAGTCGCCAGCTTTACCCTGCAAACCGATGAGGACAAGACCGCCAGTCTCTCCGACTATGCCGGCCGACCGGTCATCCTCTTCTTCTATCCCAGAGCGGACACCCCCGGCTGCACTATCGAGGCCTGCGGCTTCCGCGATGCGTTCAAAAAACTCCAGGCGGCCGGCGCGGTGGTGCTGGGCATCAGTCGCGATACGCCCAGGGAGCAGGCAAAATTTCGCGCCAAGTACGAGCTGCCCTACACGCTCCTTGCCGATGTGGATGAGAAGGTGTGCCATCAGTTTGGCGTACTGAAGGAAAAGAACATGTACGGGAAGAAGGTGTGGGGCATTGAGCGGACCACGTTTCTGATCGGCCCGGACCAGACCCTGCTGCACGTCTTTCCCAAGGTTACGCCCGCGGGCCACGCTGAAGAAGTGCTGGCGCTGCTGAAGGAATGGAAGAAAGCGCACAAGTAGAGCGCAAGGGCGGCGCGGCTATGCGATTACCCGGCTGCCTGCTGTTGTGCGGCTTTACGCCGCCTCACACGCGACTGCCCTCTCTTGAGAAATCGCCGCTCTTGCCGCCGGACTTTTTTTCAAGCCGGATGTTGCGGATGACGATGGCCTTGTCGAGGGCTTTGGTCATGTCGTAGACGGTGAGGGCGGCAACGGCAGCAGCGGTGAGGGCTTCCATCTCCACGCCGGTGGGACCGGCGGTGGCGACTGAGGCGGTGATGCACACGCCTCCGGGGACGACCTCCGCCTGCACGTCCACATGAGTAAGCGACAAGGGATGGCACATGGGGATCAGCTCAGCGGTGCGTTTGGCTGCCTGGATGCCGGCGAAGCGGGCTACCTCGAGGGGGTTGCCTTTGGGGTTGGCGGGCAGGGCCGCGAGGACGGCTGCGGAGAGCTCGACGAAGGCCGAGGCGCTGGCGGTGCGGAGGGAGACCTCTTTGGCGCTGACATCGACCATGACGGCCCGACCTGATTCATCGAAATGCGAGAGCTGCTTGTGCGCAGATTTGGGCATGGAAGTCCTCAGGGAAGCAGAATGTGAACGAGCGAGCCGGGTTCGAGGCTGTGAGCGTCTTCCGGCACAACCAATAAACAATTGGAACGGGCCAGGGCCGTCAGGTCTCCGGAGCCGTGCCAGGGAACGAAGGAAACCTGGGGCTGTTCGCCGTCGCGCGCGCAGAAGTCGCAAAACGCGGGCAGAAAGCGTGTGAGTCCGGCCTTGCCGTGCCGGTCGGAGGGTGGGGCCAGCCGTGCCAGGGCGAAACGCGGAAACGCCTCCAGGCTGCCGGCCAGGGCGGCCAGCACCGGAGCCGCAAAGAGCAGAAAGGTGACAGCCGTGGAGACTGGGTTGCCGGGCAGACCGAAGAAGGGCAGCAAGGGCGAGCCGGAGGCGCGGGGCAGTTCTCCGAAGACCGTCGGCTTGCCCGGCTGCATGCGAACGCCAGTGAAGTGAAAGCGGGCTCCGATGCGAGCCAGGGCGGGTTCGACCAGATCAAATTTGCCCGCCGAGACGCCGCCGGAGATGAGCAGGAGATCAGCCGTGGCGGCCTGGGC
This sequence comes from Occallatibacter sp., assembly GCA_049698655.1. Lineage (GTDB taxonomy): Bacteria > Acidobacteriota > Terriglobia > Terriglobales > Acidobacteriaceae > Telmatobacter. The sequence continues at coordinate 4,002 of JBAVYF010000657.1, forward strand.
GAGTGCGACGTCGAGAGCCTGGGCATTGTCGGCTGCTGTGGGCAAAACCCAAGGATCGCCGCCCGCGGCAGTCACCAGAGCGGCGAGCATGGGCGCGTTGGAGTTGCGAATCTGGCCGGGAACGGGCGAGAATTCAACAGGAACAAGTTCGTCGCCGGTGGTGAGTATGGCCACGCGAGGCCGGACAAAGACATCAAGGGCCGAGTAGCCGCAGGTCGCAGCCAGGGCGATCTGCCCAGAGTGGAGCGCGGTTCCGGCGGGAAGCAACTCGTCTCCCGCGCGAGCCTGCGCGCCTTGGGCCACGATGTTCTCGCCCGGCTTGAGGGTACGGGGTGGGAGCAGACGGACTTTACCAACCTTGGCGCTGCCGGTTGTCTTGACGTGTTCGAGCATCGCCACGGCGTTTGCGCCTGCGGGAACCGGAGCGCCGGTCATGATCTCCCAGACAGATTTGGGCAACAGCGGGCCGGAAGGGGGCTGGCCGGCTCGGGTTGTGCCAGCGATGGCCAGCGGCGCATGAGTCGAGGCCTCGGCGGCGCGGCAGGCGTAGCCATCGCGAGTGGAGCGGGCGAAGGGAGGCTGATCGCAATCGGCCAGCAGAGGCTGGGCGAGGACACGGCCTGAGGCCTGGCGTAGTTCCACACGCTCAACGGCGGGCTGGAGCCGGTCCAGCGCCGCTGCATAAGCAGCCACCAGCGCCGCGGCCTGGTCGTAGCTGGGCAAAGCGGAGATCATGGAATGGATTGTAGAGTAGTGTCTCGAAAGTTCGTTGCCTATTTGTTTGCAACCGAGGCACTGCTGTATGCGTAAAATGCAGGTCCTTCGACTCCCTTCCCTTCGACAAGCTCAGGGTCCGGTCGCTCAGGATGACAGCGCATTTATGTAACGTTCTTCTGAGACAGGTCAGTGAGGGGGACGGGAACGCGATTGCAGAAGGTTTACAAAGACGCGAAAGGCGCTCCCGGCAGCCGGGAGCGCCCTTCAGCGGTAAAGCAGAAAACTCGCCCTATTTCTTGCTGGGCTTGGGCGCCTTGTAGCTGGTGTCGACTTTCTGTCCTGCCTGGGCCAGAATGCCCTTCGCGTCAGCGGCAAAGGTGCCGTCGGGGGCCAGCACCAAATACTGCTGGAAGGCCTCTGCGCAGCCGGGCGGCAGTACGATCATGTGCGTCTTGTCATCGATGGTGGCCTTCTGCACGAGCCCCTGGCCCTTGAGGTAGTAGAGGATCGGCTGGGACGGATCGACCTTGATTGCCGCGTCCGCCGCAGTCACCTGGGCGTCCGCATTGCCCGTCTGGTAGAAGATCACGGCTTCGTTTTTCAGATAAGTTCCCGCCACTGGGGGATTGATCTTTGCGGCCGCGTCATAGGCTGCAATCGCCTCGGGGATCTTGCCGGTGCGCGCATAAATCTCGCCCAGGCCGGCATTGGCCGCGCCCTGAGCTTGAGGATTCGGCTTTTTCGATGCGGCTTCCACCTCAAGAACCTTCTTGTAGGTCGCTTCCGCTACGTCATACTTCTTCAGGCCGAGTTGCGCCTGGCCCAACTGAGCCCAGAGAACGGAAGCATCGGGCTTGGCCGCAGTGTCCTTGAGCATGAGGGTTTCGACTTCGGTATACTTCGCAGTTTTGATCTCGGCTTCCTTGGCGTCGAGATCGGACTTGGAGGCGGTTGCGCCGAGGGTTTGCGTGGCCGTCTGGCGCGCGACGTCTGCATCCTTGAAGTCCTGGGATGCGGTCTTAAGGTCGGCATTGAGAACTTTGACAACCTCGTTGGCCTTTATGGTGTCAGCATTGTGCTTCTTGAGTTCTTCCAACTGCTTTTGCTGGTCGGCGGGCAGTTTGTCGACGAATGCCTTGCGGGACATGTCGAAGTCCTGAAGCACGTCCTGGCCAACCACGACCTTAACGTTTTCGAAGGAGTCGACGAACTTGTCGGGAGGCGTATCGAGGGCGCGGAAAATCGCGGTATAGGTGCCAGGTGTCGCCTCGCCTGCATAGTCGCCGGTGGAAGAGACCTGGAAGGTGAACTTATTGGTGTGTCCGTCGTCGTTCGAGAGACTCACCGTCCCGGAGGTTCTTGGGGCTCCTTCCGGTCCGTTGATGTGACCGTGAATCTTGCCTGTGGGCCCTTTGGGCACGGTGGACGGAGCGGGCGTTTGCGCAAGCACCGGCAAAAGGGCAAATGCCATCAGGCCCAGCCAAAGCGAAATCGTGCGTTTCATCTGCTTCTCCTTGGGAGCGGCGTGACCCAGTGAGTCCGCGCGCTCAAAAAAATGTCTAAATGCGCCGGCTCATGACCGCATGGGACTTTGAGTTCGGCCACAGGCTGCGACTGTCTGCCGTCAAAGAGTCTACGCCGGCTCAGCCACCCTGCTCAACTTACCATGGTAGTCTGTCTGGCAAGCCTCAGGGTGTGGCCTGTATCACACATTAGAATGAGACCATGGCAACCACGATTCGTCCCGCGACCCGCGAGGACATTCCGCAAATCCTGACTTTCATTCGCGCACTGGCATCCTACGAGCGCGCACCAGAGGCCGTGACGGCGACAGAAGCGGACCTGGAACAGGACGGATTTGGCGCTAATCCATTTTATTTCTGTCTGATAGCTGAATATGAAGGCAGGGCGGCAGGTTTTGCTTTTTATTTTTATAACTACTCAACCTGGCTGGGTCGGCCAGGGCTCTACCTGGAGGATTTGTTCGTTGAGCCGGAGCTGCGCGGCCTGGGGATCGGCAAGGCGCTGCTCGAACGAGTGGCGGCCATCGCGGTGGAAAAGGGCTGCCCGCGTCTGCAATGGGAGGTTCTGGACTGGAATACGCCGGCCATTGAGTTCTACCGGGCGATGGGGGCTGAGTTTCTTGACGAGTGGCGGACCGTACGCGTGACCGGCGAGGCGCTGAAGGTACTGGCCGTACGGGCGGACGGCGCTTGCGCGGCACCTGCGGTGCGGCAGACGCGCTTCGCGCCTAGAAACTCATCTGATGATGATCTGCAATGAAGAGAATTCGCGTGATCGGCGGCGGACTGGCCGGGCCGGAAGCGGCGTTGACCGCGGCGCGGCTGGGCTGCGATGTGTATCTCTACGAGATGCGGGCCGTCGTGGACGGCAAGCCGCGGCTGACTCCGGCTCACCAGACGATCGAGTTCGGCGAGCTGGTCTGCTCGAATTCTCTCAAGAGC
>JBAVYF010000658.1:0-2761 GCA_049698655.1 Occallatibacter sp.
GTCTCAAAGAGCGCCTTTGGATAGAGCGGTGAACGCCAGGTGATGCTTCGCTGTGCCGGTGTATCGCCAGCTACGGTTTGATTCGTCTTTCCCGAGTCAATCCACTGATCCACCAAACCGCGCAGAGTGCTTTTGAACTCCGCAATTGCTGAATCGCGCTCCTCCACTTGCAGCAGTCGAAGGCCGCACCAGAACTCTTTCAGCTTCTCATTCAAGAGGTCGGCAACCCTGGCGGGAACCATCTTTTCGTTGACGCTCGGACTGCCAATCCATCTGGTCTTCATCCCGCACTCCGACGCACAAAAATATGATGCGCCTAATCTGTGCAAATTGCAACATTTTTTCTTGTCTGTGCGTGATAGTGTCCCTGGAGCCGTATAACGGCCTCCAAACAAAGGAGATCGCAATGGCACAACGTAAGATGAGCATGGATTTGTTGGGTGTAGCTGAGGCTGAGGCGTCTACTGGCGTCTCGCGTTGGACGTGGAGGCGCTGGGCGTACGACGGCAAGGTATCGAGCGTCAAGTTGGGCCGGAGGCTGCTTATTCCAGCGGCTGAGATTAAGAAGCTCGTAACCGACAACACGTGGCCCCGGCTGGCTAGGGGGAAGTAACCATGACCGCCGCCGAGTTGGTTGCATTGTTGGGTGCGCGCCGTACCGGCAAGGGGTGGGTTGCGCGATGCCCCGCCCACGGCGATAGATCGTCAAGCCTCAGCACCGCTGAGGGACAGGATGGCCGTATCCTGCTTCACTGTCATGCCGGCTGCTCGATGCCAGCGACGTCAGCACGAACGCGCAAGGAGCCTGCATGACAGTCAAACGCCGGCGGCCCGCCCCAGGACGAGATCCCGCGAAGGAGCCAGAAAAATGAAAATCGCCTACCAAACCATCCATTTTCGCCAGGAATCTTTAGACCTGATCGATATCTGCAACCGGATTATCGATGAATACACACAGGCAGGTTTTGTCTTGACGCGGAGGCAGTTGTATTACCAGCTCGTCGCCCGCGGCATTATCCCGAACGCGGATAAACAGTATGACCGCCTTATTTCGATCGTCAACAACGGGCGGTTGGCTGGCTTGATAGATTGGGAAGCCATCGAAGATCGCACCCGCAATGTGCGTTCCATCGCTCACTTTGATGGGCCAAAAGATGGTCTTGACTCCCTCGCCTATCAGTACGCCATCGACAAATGGGCCGATCAGCCTGTGCGTCCTGAAGTTTGGATCGAGAAGGACGCGCTGGTTGGAGTCGTTGAGCAAGTGTGCAAAGAACTGGATGTCGCCTGTTTTTCCTGCCGGGGATACTGCTCACAGTCGGAGATGTGGGGCGCTTCACAGAGATTCCTCAGCCGCGCGCTTAAGAGCCAAAAAACCCACGTTATCCACCTAGGCGACCATGATCCCTCTGGCATCGACATGAGTAGAGACATTGAAGAGCGCATCCGCATGTTCCTTCAGCGTTACGCTATGATGTTTTCGATTTATGAATGCTTTCCTCTACACCACTTTGGATTTACCCGGATCGCGCTGAATCGTGACCAGATCGATCTTTACCAGCCACCAGCGAACCCGGCAAAACCGAAAGATGTCAGGTTTGAAGCGTACAAAGCGGTATACGGCGACAGTAGCTGGGAAGTGGATGCGCTGCCGCCCCAGGTACTTGTGGCTCTCATCCGTAACAAGGTGGTCGAAATCCGGAATGAGAATCTCTATCTTGACCGCGTTACGCAAGAGGCAAGCGAGAAACGCCAGCTTGAATTGATCCGCGACAACTGGAAAGATATTGCTGCATCCCTTAATGAATAACGCGCGCGGCGCAGAAAAGTGTCGCAGCTTTCTAGCAGGACCCGTGACGTTCGAGCATCAGGCAGGAACAATCATCTCTCTCTTCATCGAAGATGTGTGTGTACGGCTTCGCGGAAGACTGCGGGCCGGGCGGCACTGCCGGCGCTTTGCGCTTGAAGATGAAATGCGGAGAATTCAAGCCCCACAATCGCCCCAGGACGCGCCGCCGAACATCGGGTGATGGAAATCCTATGGCGGAAATGCCAACGGCTCAAAGGCAACACCGGCCCGCACCGGGAATCCCTTAATGGGGCGCGGCGTCACAGGGGTGATTGAAACTTACCCGGTGTTAACGATGATTGCGCTCCGTTGGACCCTTCCCGAACCTGACGGCCGCCTTACAGGGCGACTGCCAAAATATAACCCGAAAGTGAGGTCGAAATTCTTGCTTGAAGACTGGCAGCACGTCTGTCGAGCCACGTCGAAAGAATTCTCCGATCGCGGGTAGTTCGGGATTGCTCAGTACGTTGAGGAACTCCGCCGAAAGGTCAATCCGCACAAATGCGACCGGTATGGTCTGGATGCCTGCATCTGCCTGCTCGTTGCCCTTCATCTTGCCGAGCGGAAGGAATGTCTGATGGTGGGCAACATAGAGACCGGGGACATCGTCGTGCCGCACAAAGATGAACTGAGCAAGGAACTGGAGGGCCGGTGCAAGGAGACCGGACGGAAGCCGGGGGACTGGGTACGAAGGATTCGGTGGTGATCAGCGGGTGCGGCTGTTCTGGAGCCTTGTTCGGTGCCCAAGTTGGTGGGCCTTTTCTTCAGGATCTTGGGAGGCTGGCAAATTCGACCCTTACATCGCTCCGGCGGTCGGGGACCGACCATCACTCACCGCCAGAAGGGCAACATCTCCGATGTCGAGTTCACCGACATCGAGGTGGTCGCGGAGCATCATGCCGCCCGCTGGTG
>JBAVYF010000659.1:0-2036 GCA_049698655.1 Occallatibacter sp.
GCAGAAGGGGCGCTCTCCAGCCGTGGCCGTGCTGCTGGACAGCCGGGGGCGGCAGATGAGTTCCGAGGCCTTTGCCGCGTGGCTGGGAGCGAAGCGCGACGAAGGGACGCAGCTATTTGTCTTCGCCGTGGGGCCGGCCAGCGGATGGTCCGAGGAGGCGCGAGAGCGGGCGCAATTGCTGCTCTCGCTGGGGCCTATGACGATGGCCCACGCTCTGGCGCGGCTGGTGATGGCCGAGCAGCTCTACCGGGCGTTTACGATTCTGTCTGGCCACCCGTATCACGCAGGACACTGACCGCTGATAGCTGTAAGCTGATAGCTGAGATGACCGATTCCCGACGAGGACTGATTCTGATCAACACCGGCCCCGGCAAGGGCAAGACCACCGCTGCCATGGGCACGGCCCTGCGCGCCGTGGGCAACGGGATGAGGGTACTGATGATTCAGTTTCTCAAGGGCTCGTGGCACTATGGCGAACTGGACGCGGTGCAGGCTTTCGGCCAGAACTTCGTGCTCAAGCAGATGGGCCGCGGCTTTGTGAAGGTGGGCGGCGCAGAGACCGATCCGGAGGACGTTCGGCTGGTGGAGGCCGCCTGGGCCGAGGCGCGCGAGGCCATCTACTCCGGCGAGTGGGATATGGTGGTGCTGGACGAGATCAACTACGCCATCGGCTACGGAATGTTGGACCCCGCGGTGGTGGCCGAGGCGCTGCGCAATCGGCCGGAGATGGTCCATGTCATTCTGACCGGGCGCAACGCGCACCCCTTGCTGGTGGAGCTGGCCGATACCGTGACCGAGATGCGCGAGGTAAAACATGCCTATCAGAAAGGAATTCTTGCGCAGCGCGGAATAGAATACTGACAGCAATCGGTGATCCGAGAGAGGTCGAATGACCTGGTTCAAGCGTGAAGGTGGAGAGTACGAGTCCGGCCCCGGAAGCGCGGCCTATGCGGCCAGCAAGACGGTGCGCACGGAAGGTTTGTGGATCAAGTGCGTGGGTTGTCGCGGAGTGATCTGGAAGGCGGATTTGCTGGCCAACCTGAACGTCTGTCCCAAGTGCCAGCACCACTTCAAGATGGGCGCGCGGCAGCGGCTCGACTTGCTGCTCGATCCCGGCTATGAGCTGGTGGACGGCGGCCTGCGCTCCACCGACCCGCTGAACTTTACCGATATAAAACCCTACAAGGAGCGGCTGCGCAAGGCGCAGGAGGCCACCGGCCTCGACGACGCGATCCTGAACGCGGTGGGCCGGCTCGGGCCGCATGAAGTGGTGGTCAGCGCCATGGAGTACGCTTTCATCGGCGGCTCGATGGGCGCGGTGGTCGGCGAGACCATCGCTCGCGCCATTGATCGCGCGCGGCTGGCCCGCAAGCCGCTCATCATTGTGGCTGCATCCGGCGGAGCGCGCATGATGGAGGGCGTCGTGAGCCTGATGCAGTTGGCGAAGATCTCCACCGCACTGGCGCAGTTGGACGAAGCGAAAGTGCCCTACATCTGCGTGCTCACTGATCCCACCACCGGCGGCGTCACCGCCAGCTTCGCCATGCTCGGCGACCTGAACATCGGCGAACCCGGCGCTCTGATTGGCTTCGCCGGCCCGCGCGTCATCGAGCAGACCATCCGCCAAAAGCTCCCCGAAGGCTTTCAGCGCTCCGAGTTTCTGCTGGAAAAAGGCTTTCTCGACGCCGTCGTTCACCGCCGCGAGCTGAAGGGTTACCTGATTCGCGCGCTGGAGTTTTTGCGGGCACCTGCTGCGGCGTAAGGAACTGGCCTTCGTCCTTATCGAGTGCTATCCGGCGAAAAAGCGGCCATTTCAGATCAACGATGGCTCCTTTTCGGCGAAAAACCAGATTTTTCCGGTGATTTTCAGGGGCCAAATCTCACGATGCGGGAAAATTGGGGGGCGAAAAGTTTTCCACAGGCGTTGATTTCAAACGGGTTAGAAATAATCTGCAAGGTTTTTGGGGGAATTTATACCCCCCTGGGGTAGGGGGGGGTGGGGTACCGGTACGGACCGGGCACATTCCTGACAGATT
>JBAVYF010000660.1:0-1857 GCA_049698655.1 Occallatibacter sp.
AACCAGCACAATGCCTATGATGGCGAACATGCTTGCCCCCCCGGCGCGGATGTGATCTGGTTTCCGCCCGCATGAAAGCTGGTAAACATTGCAGCTTTTGCCTTTTCCAGAAGTTCAACCAGACTCCCATTCCGTTCCGCTTGCGCAGCGCCGATGCTCACCGTCAGCGATACACGGTCTCCCCACCAGCGGAACTCCGCCGTCCGGGCCAGGCCGGCCAGCACCTGCGCATGGGCCGCCAGCATCTCCGGCGTGCGCTCGTGCGACAGAATCAGATACTCCTCGTCGCCCCAGCGCCCCATCTCCTCGGCCGGACGCAGCCCGTTGGCCATCGCCCGCTCCACCTTTTCGAGCATCGCGTCGCAGGCGCCGGCGCCGTGCGTCCTGCGCAGCTCGTGGGCCTGGTCAACGGTTATCCATAGAACGCCGAAGGTCTCCCCGCCCTGCCGAAAGTCCTCGAACACCCCTGCCAGCCGGTCTTCAAACTCTGTCTGGCTGGCCTCCACGCTGGAACCTTCGTCACACTCCCCATGCGGCAGAGCATCCAGGCTCTCGGCGGGATGAAAGACAACCGCCGTGCCCATGCGCCCGCCAAGCCCGCCGCGCAGCACCAGCGTTCGGGCAATTACCGGGACATCGTGACCCAGCTTGTGCTGAAAGTGGACAATGGCGCCACGTCCCGGTTGCGGTTCCGCCCCAGCCTCTTGATCCCCGGGCCTTGAACAGAACGATAAAAGCAGCTCCAGTTGCCCGGGAGTTTGCCGCGATAACAGGTCTGCGCTCGCGTACCCGGTGATCGCCTCAGCGGCCCGGTTCCAGAGCATGACCTGGCCCTCGCCGCCCAGCAGCGCAAGTCCCTCCGGAAGACTATCCAGCGCGACCTCAAGAAGTTCCGCGCGATCAGCCATCCACACCTCTCCATCTCCTACATCGGCATGACGCACACCAACTTCACCGCCTGTGGTGCGAAGAAAATGGTTGACTTCTGCTAAGGGAAGAGATCCCCGCGACGACCAGGGCCATGGCCGAAACAGAACCCGCTCCGCCGCCAGCTTCCAGCCCATGAGCCTCATCAGTAAACAGAATCCGTGGCCGCTGGCTGCGAATTCTCGTGACCCTTTCGTCATCAGGATGTAATCTCATTTGCAGGATAGTTATCGAAGAGTAGCGAGGTTTAACCCTGGGCCGGTCACCAAAGGAATGTGCCCCGCTCCTTTTTGTTGCAGATTGAAGCAGTTCGAGAGTTTGCGGTAATCTGCCGATAGTCTCCAAAGAGAAGAGGCCATTGCCTGAGCCCGAACCGCCGTTTCCGGCGTGGCGGGAACTGCGGGCTGGGCGGGCCTCGGCTCAGGCTTCCGGGGTTATGCAGCGGATGAGGCGCGCATCATGAACAAGATCATCTTGGCCGATTCGCAGGCTATTTTTCGGACTGGCACAGCCAAAGTGCTGGCCATGAACGAAGAAGTGCGAATCATTGCTCAATGCACCGACCTTGATCGTATGCATCACGCCATCACCACGTTTCCCGGCTCCATCGTCCTGTTTGCCGCCTCGCTGCGGCCGGATATTGACCGGCTGCGTACGCTGCTGGAGGTCACAAACAGCCGCGGTATCGTGATTGCCGAGAACAACGACTCGGCCAGCGGCTACCTGCAACAGGGATTTCGCGGCGTGGTCTTCCGCAGCGTCACCGGGCCGGCCCTGCTGGAGTGTGTGCGCGCCGTAGCCGCCGGCGACACATGGGTGCCTCCGCAGCTCATGGTCGCCGAATCGCCCGAGGAAGATATGGTGGGCACGAGGGTCCGCGACCGTCTCACTCCCAAGGAGATGCGCATCGTCGCGCTCATCGTCCAGGGA
>JBAVYF010000661.1:0-8541 GCA_049698655.1 Occallatibacter sp.
ATCTTTGACCACGCCCTCGTCGGTCAGATCGGGATCCTCAAACAAGGTGGTAATCGCATCGAACCGGAAGCCTCCCACGCCGCGCTGCAACCAAAATCCGATAATGTCCTTGAATGCCTCATGCACCTTGGGGTTGTACCAATTCAGGTCCGGCTGCTGGATATAGAACTTGTGATAGTAGTACTGGCGCGTCGTTTCGTCCCATTGCCACGCCGAGTGGCCAAACTCAGACTGCCAGTTATTGGGCGGCGCACCCTTATCGGTTGCGGTCTGACCCTTGCCATCGCGCCACATATACCAGTCGCGATAGGGATTGGTGCGCGACGAGCGCGATTGAATGAACCATTCATGCTTGTCCGAGGTGTGGTTCATCACCATATCCATGACGATGCGAATATGCCGCTTGCCGGCCTCGGCCACCAGGCGGTCAAAGTCGGCGAGCGTGCCGTATTGCGGATCAATATTCTTGTAGTCTGAGATGTCATAGCCGAAATCCACCTGCGGCGATGGGTAGACAGGCGTCAGCCAGATGGCATCCACGCCCAGTTCCTGCAGGTAGTCCAGCCGCTGGATGATGCCGTTCAGATCACCGATGCCGTCCCCGTTTGAATCCTGGAAGCTGCGCGGGTAAATCTCGTAAATGACGGCGTTCTTCCACCAGTCCTGCACGCCGTTCTGGGTTGCGCCGCCAAATTGCGGCGCGGATGGAACGGTCATGGTCTGCCCTCCTGCTGATAGAGTCGCGGCCCCAAGAAACAGGGCTACGACGCTGCTTGCGATGACTTTGGTCCAATGCATTGACAACTCCTTGACTCGTCTCCGCTGCCGTGGATTCAACAGCAGGATAATGCATTAATTTCAATTCTTGCCCACACGCCCCGTTTCTACCGTTTCTCGGCTGGCGCTGCTCCGTGTGCACAACCACAGCCGTCCGAGCGAGCGCCTTTCGTCTCCATTGTCGCAGGATTCCGCCGCCCCCATTTTCTCAATGCACGGCAAATGCCGTAGACTTCAATGAACGGATGCAAGCGCACATTGAACACCTCGTAAAACTGCAAGCGGTTGAGCTGGAACGCGCCAGCCTGGCGCAAGCCGCGCGCGCCCTGCCGGCTGAAATCGCCCAGGCCCAGGCCACTCTCACCGCTGCCCAGAGTCAGGCCGCCGATGTCTCCTCTGCCCTCAGCCGCGAGGACTCCCTCCGCATCCGCCTGGATCGCGAGATCGCCACCCACCGCCAGAAGGCTGCCCGCTTCCGCGTTCAGTTCGACTCCGTCAAAACTCCCGAGCAGGCCAATGCCATCGAGCACGAGATCCGCTTTGCCGAAGCCGAGGCCGAGCGCCTGGAAAACGAGGAGTTCGCCAGCCTCGAGCGTTCCGAAGCGCATGAGTCCGCCCTCGCCGCGGCCCGCGCCCAGGTCGAGTCGCTTGCCGCAGCCCTCGACAAGACCCGCGAACGCGTCCGTCTTCGCCAGGCCGACGTCGACCGCCAGCAGGCCACGCTCACCGCCGAGCGTGAAGCCCTCCGCCCCCTCATTGAGCACGAGTGGCTCACCCGCTTCGACCACCTCTGCGCCTCCCGCGGCACCGGACTTGCCCGTGTTGAGAATCAGCAGTGCACCGGCTGCCGCATGGGCGTCCGGCCCCAGACCTGGAACCAGCTCCGCGAAGGCGAGCTGCTCACCTGCGACAGTTGCGCCCGCCTCCTCTACTGGGATCCAGCCATGGCGCCCGCCGCCGATCCCCCGCAAGAAAACGCCAAGCCCAAGCGCAAAATCGCCACCCCGCCTGTGGAGGACTAGCCGTGCAGCGCATCTGTGTGGACATGGACGAAGTCATTGCGGACACCCTCGCCGAGCACCTTCGCCGCTACAACCAGACTTTCGACGAGGACGTTACTCCCGGGGACCTGGCCGGCAAGGGCCTCTGGGAGATCACGCCCGTCGACCGCCAGCAGCAGCTTCGCGCCTTCCTCGACGCCGAGGACTTCTTCGAGGATCTGGCCCTCATGCCCGGTGCGCAAGAAGTGCTCCAGCAGCTCTCCGCCCGCTTTGAAATCTTCATCGCCACCCAGGCCATGTCCGTCCCCAACTCCCTCGGCTCCAAGTACCGCTGGCTGCAGCGTCACTTCCCCTTCATCCCTCCCACGCACTACGTCTTCTGCGGCGACAAGTCCATCCTCCGCGCCGACTATCTCATTGACGACCTGCCCAAGAACCTACTCCGCTTCCAGGGACAGGGCCTGCTCTACACCGCGCCACACAACCTCACGGCCACCGGCTTCCTTCGCGTCGATAACTGGCAGCAAGTCGCGGACTACTTCGCTACCCAGGCTGGCTAGGCCTCCGAGACCTTGCCATAAGGCCAGACACTTCCGCCAGGAGTCCATGCAGGTCACCTGGTCGCTTTCAATATCCAGAGGCAACAGAATTGTTTGAGCACTTTGTACTCAATACCAGAGGAACTACCGCAAACATTTAGACTAAAGAGGCTATGAGCACACTGAAAGCCGTTCGCGGCACGCGAGACCTGTTGCCGCCGGAGACCGCGCTTTGGAACCGTCTTGAAGCGACCGCGCGAGACGTCTTCGCCCGCTACAACTTCGGCGAGATTCGCACGCCTGTCTTCGAGGACACCGCGCTCTTTGCCCGCGGCGTGGGCGAGGAGACCGACATCGTCTCCAAGGAGATGTACACCTGGGAGGATCGCGCGCGGGCGCAATCGGAGAAGACCCAGTCGCTGACGCTGAGGCCGGAGAATACCGCCGGCGTGGTCCGCGCCTACATCGAGCACGGGTTGGGCGAGAGCGGGCAGTTGCAGAAGCTCTACTATATCGGGCCGCAGTTCCGGCGCGAGAGGCCGCAGAAAGGGCGCTACCGGCAGTTCTCGCAGATTGGCGCAGAGGTCATCGGGCCGCCGTCATCGGGCAGCGAAAGCCCGCTGCGCGACGCCGAGATTCTGGAGATGCTGGCCACGCTGCTGGACGAGTTGGGGATTACCGGCTGGGTGCTGGAGCTGAACTCGGTTGGGTCTGCCGCCGACCGCATCCGTTACAACGAGGCGCTGCGTGCGGCTCTGGTTCCGGTGGCTCCGCAGATGTGCGCGGATTGCCAACGCCGCTCCGTCACCAACCCGCTGCGTGTGCTGGACTGCAAGGTTCCTGCCGACCAGCCCATCATCGATGCATTGCCCGTCATCGCCGATTCTCTCGATCAGGAGTCAGAAAAACACTTTGCTGCGGTGATGGTAGCTTTGGTAGCGGCGGGCGTGCCGTACACACTGAATCCTCGCCTGGTGCGCGGCCTCGATTACTACACCCGCACCACCTTCGAGTTCACCCACGGCGGATTGGGCGCGCAGAACGCGCTGCTCGGCGGAGGCCGCTACGACGGCCTGAGCGAGATGCTGGGCGGACCGCGCGCGCCGGGCATTGGCTTTGCCATGGGCGAGGACCGGCTGGTTCTCACCCTGCTTGCACAACTCGACCAACAGTCCGCCATACAGCAAAAAGCAGATGCCTTCATAGCCCCGCTGGGCGACGTTAACAACGACGCCGCTCTGGCCGGAACGAATGCTATCGCACTGCTCCTGGCCCGCGAACTGCGCCACCAGGGGCTGTGGATCGAGCTGGGCGATGGCAGTTTTCGCCTCAAAAAATCCTTTGAAGCCGCCGACAAGACCGCTCGCCACATCGTCATTCTGGGCGAGGACGAGCTTAAATCCGGTATTCTGACAGTGAAGAACTTCGCCACGGGCATACAGACAAAGGTTCCTCGCGCGGAGCTGGGCGTCTTCCTTTCCACTCCCGCAAGCGAATAGAGGACACGAGCAGTGCTCGATTTTTTAGGAAATCTCGAACGGACGCATTATTGCGGCGAGTTGCGCGCCGCCCACGCCGGCCAGCAGGTGGTTGTGATGGGCTGGGTGAATCGCCGCCGCGATCACGGCAACCTGATCTTCCTCGACCTGCGCGACCGCACCGGCATCAGCCAGATCGTGCTGGACAAGGAGCTTATTCCCGACGGCCACGCCAAGGGTGAGCAGGTCCGGCCGGAGTACGTCGTCGCCGCCGTGGGCAAGGTGCGCCTGCGCTCGGCCGACGCCATCAACCCCAAGATGGCGACCGGCGAGATCGAGATCGAAGCGACGCAGTTGCTCGTGCTGAACGACACGCGCCTGGCGCCGTTTTCGCCCTCCGAGGAGGCCATACAGAATGAAGAGGTCCGCCTCAAGTACCGCTATGTGGACCTGCGCCGACCGGAGATGCAACGCAACTTCCGCCTGCGCCACGAGATCACGCTCGCCATCCGCGACAACCTCAGCCAGCAGGGCTTTCTGGAGATCGAAACGCCCATCCTCACCAAATCCACGCCCGAGGGCGCGCGCGACTTCCTGGTGCCCAGCCGCGTGCATCCGGGCGAGTTCTACGCGCTGCCCCAGTCGCCGCAGATCTTCAAGCAAATCCTGATGATCTCCGGCTTCGACAAGTACTTCCAAATTGCCCGCTGCTTCCGCGACGAGGATCTGCGGGCCGACCGCCAGCTTGAGTTTACCCAAGTTGATCTGGAGATGAGCTTCCCGCGCCCGGAGACGGTCTTTGCCGTGGTCGAGCAGTTTCTTGTGGCGGCCTTTGCGGCGGCAGGTGTTACCTTGCCCACGCCCTTTCCACGTATCAGCTACGACGAGTCGATGCGGCGGTTCGGAAGCGACAAACCGGACCCGCGACTGCCCGGACTCGCTGACGTGCGCTCGGCCTTCACGGATGAGGCGCTGGTCACGCTGCAAATCGATTCTGCGCTGCCCGTGGTTGCCCTGTGCATTCCCAAGGTGGGCGAACTGAGCCGCAAGGAACGCGAGGACAACCATCCGCTCTTCGACTTGAAGAAGGGCGCCAAGTTCATCGACGACTTCAAGCGGCTGGCCAAGGGATTTCCCGATGCCGCTGTCAAAGTCCGCGAACTGGCCGGTGCGGCTGAGGCTGACTTCGTCATCATCGTCGCCGGCGACCCGGCTCACCCAGTGAAGGCCAGTGACACCAAGTTCGAAGGCCGGCTCTCGGAACGCGAGATCAACGTTTACTCAGCCGCCGGCAACTTCCGCACCGAGCTGGCCAAGAAATACGCCGACCGGCATGGAGCTTTTGCAGTCACCGAGAAAGTCGTCCAAGAGGCTAATGCGCGGAGCGCCGGGAAGTGCGTCGATGGCGCGACGGCCTTCCATCCCATCTGGATCACCGACTTTCCCATGTTCGAGTACGACACTGCTACCGCCAAATGGATGCCGGCGCACCACCCGTTCACTTCGCCGCACGAGGCCGATATGAAGAACCTGCTGACCGACCCGGCCAGCGTGCGGGCGAATTGTTATGACCTGGCGATGAACGGCCTTGAGCTTGGCTCCGGCTCCATCCGCATCCACCGCAAAGACGTGCAGCAGCAGATCTTCCAGTCGCTGGGAATCTCCGATGAAGAGGCCCGCGCGCGCTTCGGCTTTTTCCTCGATGCTCTGGAGTACGGCACTCCTCCCCACGGCGGCATCGCGTTGGGCCTCGACCGCATCGTGATGCTGCTGGCCGGCGCGCCCAGTCTACGCGAGGTTATCGCCTTCCCCAAGACCGCCAAGGCTGTTGACCTGATGGTGGACGCGCCCACTACGGCCACCGAGCAACAACTGAAGGAACTGCACATCCGGGTGGCGCTCAGGAGTTAGCGCTCATCGGCCGTAGTAGAAAAAAGGCCCGGACTGAAGAGTCCGGGCCTTTTCTTCTTGAGCGCCCGCTCTTTGAGCGCAGGCGCACGTCCTTGTCTTTACTTCTCGGTAACGAGGGCGTTGATCAGCCCTTGGCCGTTGGGACTGCCCCAGCCGGTCACCAGGTCATAGCCTTTCACGGCTGAATAGCTGCCGGATTTGCCGCTGGTGATGTCGTGGAAGTCCGTGCCGTAACTGGAACTCACGCCAAACGAATAGAGGTAAGGGTTGATAAATCCGAGGGTCTTGTAACCATCGGCCACCAACTGCTGGTTGACCAGGGCCATGTAGGCAGCCCACATGGGAGCGGCAAAGCTGGTGCCGCCGTAGGTGTTGGCCAGGCAAGCCTTCTGGTCGGCGCATGTGTAGAAGGTGAAGTTCGCATTGGCCGAGACATCCGGTCCGTTGCGATAGGTGGTTGAACCCTTGTTGCTGGAGTTGATCACGCCCGAGAGCTTCTGCCACGCGGGGATCGCGATCTTGTCGGGCGAGATGCCGCCGCCGCTATCCACCCAGGCGGTCTCCGACTTCCAGGCGCCGCCGGCGCTGGCGGTAATCAGATCTGTGCCGCCGACAGAAACTACATAGTCATCGTCCGCCGGCCATGCCTCAACCCTCCTCGACCACGTTGAGCTGTCGCCAGAAGCGGCAAAGAAGTTCTGCCCCTGCGCAGCCATCTTCTGGAAGTAGGGGTCAAGCGTGGATGGATCTGCGGGCGTCCAGCCCCATGAACAGCCAATTGTGGTCGGGAGCGGGCTGTGCGTAGTCATGGCGCTGATGATGGCCGTATCGGTTGACCCGACATACATCACCAGGCTGGCCAGCCCCGGCGCCATGCCGAGTGCCTGGGTCATATCTAGCGTTTGCTCGGTGTCATCACAGCCGCTCTTGTAGACGCAACTAGTGCTGGTTCCATCCGTAGAAAGGAGGGTAATCGGCACATTGTTGGTTTGCTTGACGTTCTTGAAATAGGTGGTCAAGTCGGTCAGATCGGTCCCGTAATACTCGAGCAGTCCGAGATTCTGGCCAGCACCGGTCAGAGCCGTTCCGCCGTAGTAGGCCGCGCGCATGTCGCTGCCCAGGAAGGAAGCCGAAGGACCGGAGCCGGTGGTGGCATGGGAGACGACGTCTTTGACATCGATGCCATGGGCCGCCGCATAGTCGCTCTTGTTGACCAGCATGGCATGCGGGATGGAGTAGTTGTCCAAACCGGAGATGTGCCACAGTTGGAACGGCAGGTCCACGGTAGGTTCACGGTCCGCGGCGTAAAAGGCTCGGCCCTCTGTGGGGTGCTGGAAGGTCTGCAGGTTGATATGGAAAGCATTCTCGATGGCCGAAACCGTGCCCTTGACCTGCACATCCATCCCATCGCGCGAGCCGCCAACGACCGCAAGGCCGTTCGCCTTCGCGAACGCAACCACCGCGTCATAGTTCTCCTGGGTGGGGCCAAACCGCGCGGTAAACTCCTGCGGCGTAAGGAATTGCCGGTAGGAGGCGCTGGCCGGATTGCTGAGATCGCTCAGAAATGTGTCCAGGCCTGCCTGGTCGCTCAGTGGCAGAACAATATCCAACTGCAATTGCTGGGTTGCGGGAAGGCGCCCGAGCAACTGCGCTTGCCCGTTGACAACTGTATCGCGCACATGGCGCGTCATCAGAGATTGCGCAAGGCTATTCAAAGTTCCGGCTGATAGAATCGCCGCAATAGTCAACACGAAAACACCGATTCTTCTGTTCACAATTCCTCCTGTCAGGGCTTGATAGCGGGGAAGTTTTGATCCGCCTTCAAGAAGACTGCCAGTCATTGTGAGCAAGCTCACCAAGGTTGTCAACCACAAAACCGTTCTATTGTTAACCGTCCCTGTGCAAAAAGGTCGCCTCAGTAATTAGAAAACGAAGAGGCTCCCCGAACTAGGGGAGACACACGTTTTCATTGCGATAGGCATAGGTGGTTTTACCGGACGAGATGGAGAGACGGCATCCACGGAAAACGCTCCAAAGCTGCCTGAGACTAGGGCCTGCTCCTTCTACGCGGGAATGAATATGCGTTTGTCCCGCTTGCGGAATAAGAGGAGCCTGCGCGAGAGTGACCGGGTTCCGGTGATTGCCGCTCCGTGTAAACTGGGCTGCGGGAGGGTTTTCTTGTCCACATCTGACCTTCGCTATGCGGTTGCGGCGGTTTCCGACTGCGGCAGCAAGCGCCCTTCCAACGAAGATGCATTCGGGATCTCCGCCGAGCACGGGGTCTATGTTGTCTGTGACGGCATGGGCGGCGCCGCGGCCGGGGAGATCGCCAGTTCCCAGGCCGTCGACGAAATGCTGCGCCTGCTCAGCAGCCGTGACGGCGCCACGCCGCTCGAAGAAGCTGTCGAAGAGGCCATCCGCGCGGCCAACGAATCTATTCATTCCCGCGCCCAGCGCAACCTCCAGCTCAACGGCATGGGAACCACGCTGGTGGGCCTGGTGGCCGAAGAGCGCCGCGTCCTGGTCTTCAATGTGGGCGACAGCCGCTGTTATCGGATGCACAATTTCACTTTGACGCAGATCAGCATGGACCACTCGCTGGTCGAGGAGCAGGTCCGAATGGGTCGCATGACCCACGAGGAGGCGCTCCACTCCAACTACCGCAACGTGATCACGCGCGCGCTGGGCACCCAGCCCAGTGTCGAGCCGGATTTGTTTGAGTTAGAAGCCGAGCCCGGCGACATTTTTCTGCTCTGCTCCGACGGGTTGACGGGCGAAGTCAGCGATCCGCAGATTGAATCCATTCTGGCCGCCGATCAGCCTCTCGGTGAGCTC
>JBAVYF010000662.1:0-3939 GCA_049698655.1 Occallatibacter sp.
CCCCCCCATAGATCGGCGGCCAGGCCTTTATCCTTGCCCCATTCGGTCACACCGCCGTCGCGCGGCTGGGCTGCGCCGCCGGATTCTCCTCCCAGCCAGGAACAGAGACCGTTGCCGCAACCGGCCCAGATGCGGACGCCGCTGTGCAGATCATGCACCACGCTCAGGCTGAACACCTTGCCCAGATCCGGCATGGAGGCCAGCATACGGTCCGAAAACAAGGGCAGAAAAGAGAGCATCCGCCCTTCGGCGTCGTGCTCCAACCGGTAAATATGCCCTTTTTCGACAACCAGAAGGTGACGCTCGTCTTCGACGGCCATCTGCCGCTGGCCCTCGATGCGGATTGGATCTCGTCCGGCGGAAAGAAACCGTTGGCCGTTCCAACGATATAAATTCTCCTCGGTGGACGCCCAGATGGCGCCGTTCGAATCCGCGATCACATCCAGAACATAGGGCTCGGCAATCCCCTGCTCCGCACCGTACCGCTCAAAACCGGAGCCAATAAAGCGGTAGACGCCGTTCTCCGTGCCCATCCACAGAAAGCCGGAACTGTCTGTCGTTAACGAGTCGATCGAAACATTCTGGAGCCCTTCGGTCTGCCGAAAGGCGCGCAAGACATACAGCTGCGCCTGCAGGACGGAGGAAAACGCCAACCAACAGGTAAGAACCCGGATTGATGCAAACCGTCCCATGCGTTCATTCAATATACAAGACAACCGAGTACGGCAATCGCCCTATGCAGCTCTCATCGGCGGTTCTGGGGAAAAAACTGCCTAGCGCGCAAAACTTTAGTTTTTGGCCTTTATATGCCGCGGAAGACTCATCCCGGCGGCCGGCCTGCTGAATCCTCGTTTTCAAACCGCGTTCCCAGGGCTTCCACGAGCGCCTCTCCATCGGTAATCGGCGGCAGGCAGGTGTGCCCGCGACAGATTAGAGCCCATGTTTCCGCGCCTTCCGGCCTGGGAGCAGCAAGCAGGGTTTCGGCCAGGGCTTCGGGAATGCCTCCTGGAACCAGCCGCTCCACAGCGATGCGCATCACGGTTTTGTTGATGGCGAAGCGGGCCAGGGCCAGCGATTCAAGGTGTTCGGCCAGGGGACTTGAGCCGAGCACCACCACCTGCACCGGTTCGAGCAGCAGCCGCTCCAGGGCCAGTCCGTAAGAGCCGGCATAGAGGCCGAAGTGCTCCACGATGCCAGCAAACGAGGCCAGCGTCTCCGTGGCGATCTCGCGATACTCCCTGCGTCCGCTGAGAGTCTCGATGCGCAGCAGGGCTGAGGCGGCGGTGGGGTTGCCGGCAGGCGTGGGCGTGTCTTGCAAAGGCTTGCGCCGTGCAGTCAGCGCGCCCAGCGCCGGCGCGTCTGCCGCATGCGTAGCGGCGTCATAGAACGCTCCCGCAGTCCCGTCGAGGAAGCGGGCGATCATCGCATCGGCCAGCTTGACGGCTGCATGATAGAAGCTCATCTCGCCGCTCGCAAACCAGGCGTCAATGCACGCGTGGACCGTAAAGGCGTAGTCGTCGAGCGTGCCGGAAATCTTGTCCGGTTGCGCGCCTTCGGCCGGGCTGTCACCATAGGCGATCACATGGCCCAAAATCTGATTGCCGTCCCAGGCCTCGCCGAGAAGCCTGTTAAGTGTGAGCAAGGCAAACTTGCGCACCGCATCCAGGCCCAGCACCCGCGCCGTTTCCAGGCAGGCTGTCACCGCCATCGCATTCCAGCCGGTGTAGAGTGCGCGGTCAATGAACGGCGTGGGCCGCTCGCCGCGGGCCGCCAGCAGCTTGCCGCGGGCCGAGTCCACCAGCGCACGCAGTTGGTCAACGCTCCGGCCGGTCCCGGCAGCCAACTCCTCCAGGGTCTGGTTCAGGTGGAGGACGTTTTTGGCCGGGTTGTGGTGCATGTCGCCCAGTTCGCCGATCTCCCAGTAGCGCAGCGCAATCTCAGCCTCGTCCGGGGAAAATTTCGCCGCCTGCAATGCCTCGCGCGCCTCGGCCAGCGTCCAGGTGAAGTAGTCGCCGTCGTCGTCCAGGCTGATGTCGGCGTCCTGCGAGGCATAGAAGCCGCCGCGCTCGCGGTCGCTCATCGCCTTCTCCAGCCAGCCCACAATCTCCTCGGCGGTGCGACGAAAATCCTCGCGCTGAAAGCTCTGGTAGCCGTGCAGGTAGTTGCGCAGCAACTCGCTGTTGTCATAGAGCATCTTTTCGAAGTGCGGAACCCGCCACTGTTCATCCACGCTGTAGCGATGAAAGCCGCCGGCCAGTTGGTCGTAGACGCCGCCCCGCGCCATCTTCTCCAGCGTTGTACAGAAAGCCTGTGCGGCCTGTTGGTTGCCGCGGTTCACGGCCACTTCAAGCAGCAGGTCCAGAGCGCCGGGGTGAGGAAACTTGGGCTGGGCTCCGAAGCCGCCATTACGCGTGTCAAATTGACTCAGTATCGAGCCGGCGATCTTGTCCACCAGGGCCAGAGTCAACTCACCTCCGCGCCCGGAGAAAGACTCATTGTGCTCGATGGCGGCCATGACGCTTGCGGCTGATTCCAGAGCCTCATCGCGGCGCTCGCGCCAAACCTGAGCCATGGTAGTGAGCACCCGCCCAAATCCCGGCCGCCCATAGCGGTCGTCGGGCGGAAAATACGAACCGCCGAAGTAGGGCCGCCCGTCGGGAGTGAGAAAAGCCGTCAGCGGCCAGCCTCCCTGGCCGGTGATTGCCGAAACGGCAGCCTGATAGCGCGCATCCACGTCGGGCCGCTCGTCGCGATCCACCTTGACGGCCACATAATGCTCGTTGATGATCGCGGCAATCTCCGGGCTCTCGTAGGACTCCCGGTCCATGACGTGGCACCAGTGGCACCAGACGGCGCCAATATCGAGCAGGATCGGCTTGTCCTCGGCCTGGGCGCGCGCAAAGGCCGCATCATTCCAGGGGTGCCACCAGACCGGCTGATGGCGCGCCGAGCGCAGGTAGGAACTGGCTGCGTCTTCGAGCAGGTTGGCGTGGCCGGACTCGGATTCAGATTCGTGGGGCGTGGGGAAAACGTCCTCATGCATGGGCTGAGGATACATTGGTTGCGCCCAGGGCGGCTAGAAGCGACTATATTGTCTGTGAAAGTTCTATTGGAGACAGACGATGAAACGATTTCTTCTTTTGCTTTGGATTGCCATCGCGGCAGCCTCCTGCCTGCAGGCAGCGCCGCCGGTGGCGCTTTTTTACATGACCCGGTCTCCGGATTCCATCCGTTCTTTCCTGGCGCACTCCTCGCAAATCGATCTGCTGGTGCCCACCTGGTACCAGGTGGATGCGAATGGGCTGGTTACCGGCGCTCCCGACCCGGCGGTGCTCAAACGGGCGCACGACGAAAAGCTGCCCGTGATGCCCATCCTGGCCCTGATGAACATGAAGGAGTTCCATGCGCTGGCTTCCAACGCCGCCGCCCAGGCCCACATGAACGAGGCCATGATCCGCGAGTCCCGGCTTAACGGCTACACCGGCTTCCAGTTTGACTTCGAGAACATCGACTGGACGGATCGTGAGCTGTTGACGGCGCTGGTGAAGTCTTCGGCCGAAGCGCTGCATGGGGCCGGCCTGCAGTTGAGTATCGCCACGGTTCCCAATGCGCCCGGCTACCCCGGCCAGGGCGGGTATTCCAAGTGGATGTTCACCGACTGGCGCGGCGCATACGACATCACGGCTCTGGCCAAATACGCCGACCTGATTTGCCTGATGACCTACGACCAGCACACCCGATGGACCACCCCCGGCCCGGTCTCCGGCTGGCAGTGGGCGGTGGACAACATCAACTACGCCCTCAAGACCGTCCCCAAAGAAAAGCTCTCACTGGGCATTCCACTCTACGGCTACCACTGGTACACCGGCGCTCCGGTGAAAGATCCCGGCTCCGACAAGGAGAAGCCCAATCCCACGGCTGAATCCATCGGCGCGCTGA
>JBAVYF010000663.1:0-11721 GCA_049698655.1 Occallatibacter sp.
GGACAACAAAAACATCGACGCCGCGCACGTTCTCCAGCAACTGGAAGTAGACTTCGCCGTCGGCAAAACGCTGAATCTTGGCTTCGCCCACGGGCAAGCCGATGTGGCGGCCGATCTCCTCGGCCAGAGGCCGGTTCGCCGTGCCGCTAAAGAGCTTGAAGCGTTTGTCCTCGCTCAGGTTGCGGCTCCGCTTGCGCTCGACGGCCGGTTTGGCCTCCTTCGCGCGGGCGGCCGCATCCGGGGGCGCAGATAGAGCGAATCCCAGGGGCGCGGACTCTTTGCCCGTGTCGCCGCCCGGCTTCTTCGGCCCGTTCTCCTGCTGTATCTCTTCGGTCGTCCCTGTCACTGTTTCCGCTTCCATCTCCGAATTCCCTCCAAGCTGGTTGGCTTTGGCTGTTTCCGGTTTCCACGTGAAAAAACTTGGCTGGGCGACCAGGATTCGAACCTGGACAAGTGCCTCCAAAGGGCACTGTCCTACCATTAGACGATCGCCCAACTTGCAGCCGTTGCAGAGTCTCTCTCGCCAAACGGATGACTGTCAACCTGTTTACGGCAGAAGCATTTCGCGCCAGTACTGCGAGCGTGGCAGGGTGCGGGTCAGCAGACTCGCCACTCCCACCGGCCGCAAACGTTCGCGCGCCGCTTCCGCATCTCCGCAGGTCCGATACAACCCGAAGAGCGCCGAACCGGAGCCAGACAGCGAGGCATGGAGGGCCGCCTCCGGTGTGCCTGAGGCCGCAAGAATGCGCTTGATTTCTGCAAGGGAAGGATGCTGGGGAAAGACGACGCGTTCAAAGTCGTTCTCAATCCAGCTCGTAATCCCGGTGCGGACAAGCGCGGACTCTACGGGTCCGGCCAGGTCCCCTTCATTTGAGGGAACACCGGAGGAGCCTACTCCTGGCCGTCCTTCCGGAATCGCTCCCGCAAAGGCGCTGGCATAGGCGCGGCTCAACTCATTTAGTTTATCGAGACTGGCCGCGTAGGTCAAACCCTCGGCAAGGCAGAGGGCATCCCAGTCGCGAAAAGCCTGAGGGGTCGAGACGCCCACCTCCGGCGTGGCCACCACGCACCACACCGGCTCAAAGTCCGGCAGAGGATAGACCTCCTGCCCCCGGTCGAGGCCAAGAACGGCGCCGCCTATCAGAAACAAAGGCACATCGGAGCCGACCTGAGCGGCGATCTCCATGCGCGTAGCTTCCCACCCTTTTCTCAAAGAACGAGAAAAGGATGGGGCACGGGAAGTTTCTGGCCCATCCTGCTCCGAACCCATTCCACTAATCTCCGTGCCCCATCCTTCCGCAGTCTTATCGCGGAAGGGTGGGAGACCACAAATTCCCAGCTCCGCCTCCAACCCCACCAGCGCCGCCACGGCATTGGCCGAGCCCGCGCCCAGGCCTCCCTGCACCGGCAGACGCTTCTCGATGGCAATCTCGACTTCAGCCGTGAGGCCAAGCGCCTCCAGCGCCAGCTCAACCATCTTCCAGGCGGTGTTGCGTTCGTCGGTGGGAACGCGGCTGTCGTTGGAGGTCAGCCGCAGCGCCGTCGCCGCCGCCGGACGTGCGGTAACCGTAACCACATCATAGAGTTCCAGCGTCTGATAGACGGTGGCCAGCCGATGGAAGCCGGCTGAATCCGCTTCTGGGCGCGGCGCACCGATGTACAGGCCAAGGTTAATCTTCGCGTGCGAACGAACGGCGGTGGGCATACCGCTTCATTGTAGAGCTGGACGGGACGAGCAGCGGCATCTCCGGGCAACTCGCATGAAGAAGATGTTGGTGGATTTGATCTCGCTGGCGCCGGATTTGCGGCGGTTCTGGATTCTAAATAAACAAAATTCTGGTGCCGAAGAAGGGACTCGAACCCCCACACCCTTGCGAGTACGTGGACCTGAACCACGCGCGTCTGCCAATTCCGCCACTTCGGCACAGTACACAGGTCCAGCGTTCTCCACTGAACCGGCAGCATCTTAGAGTCTCGCAAATGCGGAACACGGTGTCAAATTCTGGCTCGCGAAAACGGGCCAGGAGAGCCGGAGCTTATGTGCTATCCCACCCTTGCCACAAAAACAAAGACGTGGCAAGGATGGGGCACCCAGAGGTTCTACACCAGTTTGGCGTCGAGCAGGATTTCGGTGTTGTTGGCGAAGAGCTTCGAGATGGGGCAGCCGGCCTTGGCGTCGGCGGCGGCCTTGGCGAAGACCTCAGGAGTTGCGCCGGGAACGCTGGCTGTGGTGGTGAGCGCGATGCGGGTTATGGCGAAGCCGCCCTCCGCTTTGCCCAGCGTGACTGCCGCATGGGTTTCTATCTTTGCGGGCGTGAGCCCCGCGCCGCCCAACTGCGCGCCCAGAGCCATGGAGAAGCAACTGGCGTGGGCCGCGGCAATCAGTTCCTCCGGCGTGGTGCCCGAGGCAGCGCCTTCAAAGCGCGTGGCGAAAGAGTAGTTCGCATCCTTGAGCACGCCCGTCGCCGTCGAGATCGTGCCCTTGCCTTCCTTCAGTGAACCTGTCCAAACCGCACTTGCCTTGCTAGCCATTGTCCCTCCTTGGGGTTGGTTGAATGTTGACGATTTGTGTTGCCGCAAAATGCCTGCATTGTATGGATGCTCTGGTGGCCTGTCAGGATGCGAACTAATGAGTGTCGGTCCCAGCAGATGGATGGTCCGTCCTCAATGCTTGCAGACTCTTCCCTTGATATTGATTTCCCTGCCTGAAAGGCAGGACAGCACCGCCGGATCATTGTCAAGAATGAAGTCACACACAGCGAAGAATTCATCACGATTGGAGCTTTGCCTGGCCTGATCCGGCTCCAGCTTGCGGCCAAGTATTTCCATGGTTGCGTGGCGAGATGAATCGGGATCGTCGATCCTAACTTCAAATCCTGAACCGGATTCTGATGGCCAGGCCTTCATGTAAATCCATTCGCGCTGCTGGATGGCGTCTTCAGAATCGTCCCACCATTTTCCTATGCTGACCGTTAATCCCACAGAAATCTTGTCGTGTCCGCTATTCAATGTTGCAAAGTATACTGAATAGGCCCAATCATCCTTTTTAATAAATCCACAAACACTTTTGAATGGCTTGCCACAGCAATCGCAGGGAATGTTTGCCACTTCCTCGCCAAGCTCAATGGAGAACATAAAACTCGCTCCTTGAGAAATCTCTGATTAGATTCCATTTCTAGCAGAACATTCCCTCAGGGGCTGAAGCCCGCACTCATTCTACTGCATTAGCGGCACGACTAAAGTCGTGCCCTTTCAAGACATTGACATAAACAGAGATCCCTTCAAAGTTCTTCGCCGCCCTCCTGCGGGGCAATGGCGTCCAGCGGCGCGGCAGGCAGCAGATGCAAGCGGACAAACACCTTGCGGGCCAGCCCGGTGAGCGCCATGGCCGTCGCCTCGCCCAGCGGAACCCAGCGCCGCTCACCGCCTGCCACGGTCAGCGCGTTGATGTCGCCTTCAGGAACCGCGCGGATGCGCACGTAGTAGTTCACCTGCATGATGGCGTGGCGCAGCGTCAGGCGCAGATCCTTCTCGGGAACGGCAGCTTCGGTAAGCGTGGGCAGCTCCCACAGCCCCGGCATCACTGTGAGCGAAGCCGGACGCTGCTCCAGCAGCACCTCACGGCGCGCCGGGCCAGTCTTCTTCCTGCTGCGCACCGAGAGCGCATAAGCCACTTCCCGGCAGATCATCGGCGGCCGGGGCGCGGTCTGGTGCTCCCCCTGCGTCTTGCAGTCGGCAGCCAACGGGCACATCAGGCACTGCGGGTTGCGCGGCAGGCAGAGGGTTGCGCCCAGTTCCATCAGCGCCTGGTTCGAGTCTCCCGGCCGCTCGGGAGAGACCAGCTCGGCGGCCAGGGCCTCGATCTTGCGCCGGAGTTGAGAGCCGCCACCCGCGCGGCTGCCGGCCTTCCAGCCTTCGAGCCGGCAAAGCACGCGCTCCACATTGCCGTCCACCACGGCCACCCGCTCACCATGGGCGATGCTGGCGATGGCCGCCGCCGTGTAAGCGCCAATGCCGGGCAGCAAGCGCAGCTCCGCTGACGTGACAGGCAGGCATCCTTTGTAGTGTCCAGCTACAAACTGCGCCGCCTTGTGCAGCATTCGGGCGCGGCGATAGTAGCCGAGGCCGCTCCACAAAGCCAGCACCTCTTCTTCGGCAGCGAGCGCCAGCGAAAGCAGCGAGGGAAACCGCGCCATGAAGGCCTGGTAGCGCTCCACCACCACCGCCACGCGGGTCTGTTGCAGCATGATCTCCGAAACCCATATGGCGTAAGGGTCGCGAGTGCGCCGCCAGGGAAGGTCGCGCCGGCTGCGCTCATACCACTCCAGCAACCGCCCGCGCACTCTTGCGATCTTCTCCTCATCCCGGCCCTGCTTGCCCATGCGCCCAGCTTAACAGGGCGCGGAAATGACGCCTGAAATGAGATGCGTGCCGGGCCTGCCCAGTCGCCGCAATTGACCCGGCGGGGCTGCCTTCCTACAATCAAGCTGCACTCCTCTTCCGGCCCTCATGCCCCTATCCGCGCTTATCATCGACGACGAACAACTGGCTCGCGAGGAGCTTTCCTACTTGCTCGCCCAGGTGGGCGGCGTGGACGTGGTGGCGCAGGGCGCGAACGGCATCGAGGCCGTGGAGCTGATCGAGGAGCACCATCCCGACCTGGTCTTTCTCGATGTTCAGATGCCTGGGCTGGATGGCTTTGCGGCGATTCAGCGGCTGATAGAGCGCCGGGCGAAAGCGGGCGCGGAGGCCGAACCGCTGCCGCAGATTGTCTTTGCCACGGCCTATGACCAGTACGCGGTGCGCGCCTTCGACGTGAACGCAGTGGATTACCTGCTGAAGCCGTTTGACCGCGCGCGTGTGGAGCAGGCCGTGGAGCGGGTGCGGGGGCGGCTGGCTTCCGCCTTGCCCGGCAACACACCGGGCTCGCTGCCGGAGTCTCAACTGGACGCGCTGCTGCGTCTGCTCAACCGCCCGCAGGGAGCCAGCCGCACACCCCAGCCGGCCAAACTCATTGTCCAGGCGCAGAGCCGGCTTCTGCTCGTCGACCAGGCGGATATCTGCTACGCGGCCATCGACGACGGCGTGATTCGCGTGGTGACGCAGAGCTTCGAGGGCCAGTCCAAGTGCCGCACGCTCGAAGAACTCCTGGACCTGCTCGACCCGGCCGTCTTCTGGCGCGCCCATCGCGGCTTTGTGGTGAACATCAACCACATCCGCGAGGTGGTGCCGTGGTTCAAATCCAGCTACCAGTTGCGCATGAACGACAAGCAGAAGACCGAGATCCCCGTCAGCCGCGCACAGACACGCCGGCTCAGGGAGCTGTTCAATCTGTAGCGGCTTTGCGTTGCCATTCAAGCTTTGCCCCGCGAGCCTGGCCGAAGGCTTCTAACTCCTGCACGGTACATTATTTGAAGGCCGAGCTTCGCTTGCCGCGAGAAACCCAGGCTGCGGCTCTGTTCACCTCAAATCCACATATGACTAAATCGTCATGAGATAAGCCGATTACGCAGCGAAACTGCAAACGTCCATTGACTGCCGGAGATCAGTGATCCGAAGTCAGGACCGCGCTTGAGTCATTCCTCCCCCTGCCGGCTTGAAGATGAACTTCCCTGGAGATCGTGTGGATTTATATGATTTTGCAACCGCAATTTCGAAATGCTTTGGCTTGGTGTGCGCCGGAAAACGGGAGAGCGTAGCACGAACTTCATCGTGCAGAAATCATTATTCTTTGCTGGAGGATCAAGGAAAACGGATTAGCCCCAACCCGCTGGTCATGATCGCCTTTGCCGCCTTGGCGCCACTCTGCCTGACAGCTCAGCAGACGTCTGTGGTGGCGATTAATAATGGACTGCCTGACGCGCCCGGCATGGAGTCGTCATCCGGCGAGTCGAGTCAGCATTTACTCGAGCAGAAAGGTTCAGCCACCATCTTCGGAACCGTTCTGGACACAAATGGGTCAGAGATTCAGGACGCCCCGGTGGTGTTGAGTACCCTGTCGGGAGCGAGCAAGCGTACAGTGCAATCGGGCAGCAACGGAGAGTTCACTTTCACCGGATTGCCTCCCGGCGTTTTCCGGCTGACGGTAACCGGACCGGGTTGGGGAACCTTCGTTTCGCCCAATATCCATCTGCACGCAAACGACTTTTATATTCTTAAGCAAGTCGTGCTGCCGGTGGCGGCAACTGCCACGGTCAGGGTAGATGCAAACCGGGAGGAGATAGCTCAGGAACAGGTGAGGATCGCCGAGCAACAGCGTGTCCTGGGTGTGTTTCCCAACTTCTATAGCAGCTATGACTGGAACGCGCCGCCCATGGGTCCGCGACAGAAGTTTCAGTTGGCCCTTCGCTCCGCAACAGATCCCGTAACTTTCCTCGGAGTAGGCATCGTGGCCGGAATCGAACAGGCCGACAACCGCTTTCCTGGGTACGGACAGGGAATGCAGGGCTACTCCAAGCGCTTCGGTGCCGACTATGCCGACGCTTTTACGGGAAGAATGCTGGGCAGCGCCGTCTTCCCATCGCTGCTCCATCAAGATCCCCGCTACTTCTACAAGGGAAATGGGAGCATCCACTCCAGGGTGTTCTACGCAATAACCTCGGCCGTCATCGCCAGAGGCGACGATGGTCGCCGGGAGCCGAACTATTCCTATGTTTTGGGGAGCTTCACGGCGGGGGGACTCTCGAACCTCTATCGCCCATCCGCGGATCGCGGAGTGTCGCTTACCGTAATGAATGGGCTCATTGGTATCGCCGATCACGCCGGAACCAATCTGCTTCGGGAATTCGTTTTCAAGAGGTTCACGTCAAGGGCATCCAAAGACGCCGACGGACCGTCGTAGACGGGTACAGAGCGCGCGTGGGGCTTTGAGGACGATCTGCTTTTTGTGCCTGCCGAAAACGGTCAGCGCGCTCGCCACAGCCGATGGGGCAACAGATAGGTGAATCCAGCAAAGCCTTCCCACTGCGTGGAGGTGCTGGTAAGGCCGCGGTCAAAGCCTGCATCGACGACGAGATTCTTTTTGAACGCGTACGAAACGGCGGATAGGCTGTCGACGGCGTTGCCCTGGCTCAGCGGCTGGGAGAAGTGCCAGAGTTCTTCCGCGAGTGTGACCTTGCCCATGGAATGAGAGGTGGAAACCGTCTGTCCGAATTGTGCGCGGCGAACGCCTGCTCCAGTTTGTTCGAAAAGAAAGCCGTTGATGTCGAAGTGCAGGCCGGCCACATCCGTGCTGACGAGCAGGATGGCGCTGTTCTTGGCTGTGCCAATGTCGATATCCGGAGCGGTGCCCGCGTAGATCAGGCGGAAGTAACTGACGGCGATGGTGGGGCGCACTCCTTTTCCCGGCGAGAGAACGCCCTGCATGCCGGCGGAGATGCCCCCGGCGTCCCAACTGCGAATTCCGGTTTGGTCCTCGCTGCGCGCGAATGGCTCGGAGAGGACGAGGAACTGGAGCCGTGGATGCACGGTGAGTTTGGTGACTTGGTTGGCGCTCGACTGGGTGGCGAACTCCTGCGAACCGGAGGCATACTGCCCGCCGTTTTCAAATTGAAGATAGCCGACGGGAGTGAGCGTCGCCGGCGTGGCAATAGTAGGCCGGGCGGGATTACATTCAGGCGTTGCATCCGCAGGCTCCTGGGCAAATGCGAAGGAGGCGGCGAGTAAAGACGATATGGCAAGCAGCGCGGACAAAGCTCTCATCAAACAGGTCACCCGAGAAGAATGGCTGCGGGAAGAATGCGCGGGGGCGGCATCGATTCCATTGGCAATCTTATGTGAGTTGACTTCAGTTTGGCGTTTCAGTCGTATCTCTCGAAGACAATCTGCTTTTTGTGCCAGCCGAAGGCGGTCAGGCGCTCGCGGACGCCGGAGACCATCTCGTTGAGGCCGCAGATGTAGGCGTAGATGTCGAATTTCAGCTCGGAGTTGAGCAGAGTGGGATCGACCGGGGGCACAGGCAGCGGCTGGCCCAGCCGCGCAGCGCGCTCCTCGATGATGCGGGCCATGGGTTCCTGAACGTGACCGCGCAGTCCGGTCCAGTTTTCATCGGCGCGGCTCAGAGTAGGCAGATAGTGGAAGTTGGGCTGGCGTGCAGCGAGCGCCTCGAACTCTGCCCGGTAATAGATGTCGCTTTCGTGGCGCGTGCCGTAGACCAGCCAGATCTGCTTGCCGTTGCTGCGATCGGAACCATCTTCGGGAAAGAGCCATTGCAGATAGCTGCGCATGGGCGCAACGCCGGTGCCCGTGGCTACCAGAATGGAGTCGGTGATGGGTTGCTGGAGGATGAAGTGGCCGTGCGGCCCATGAATCTGGATGGCGCCGCCGATGGGCAGATCGGGCAGGTCGGCCAGGTGATTGGAGAAGAAGCCCTCCTCAACGCGATTCACGCACAGCTCGAATTGATTTTTGTTGGCCGCCGAGGCCATCGAGTAGGCGCGGGTCTGCTGCTTGCCGTTCTCGTCCGGCGCAACGCCGGAGACGAACTGGCCGGAGAGATAGGGAAAGCTCTCCAGTTCGTCAATGACGAACTCGAAGTGGTAGCACTGGGCAACTTCGCTGATGCACTCTTTACGCGCAAGACGTGCGGTGAGCAGTTCACGTGCCATGTCGTTCTCGCTCGGGGAAGAGATGCCCGCACCTGCAGGCTCATTTCTTTGATGCGGCTGGCGGGAAAAGGGAGCAACCCCGGGCGAGACGGCATCCCCTTATAATGGTCGGGGAACCGAATGTGAGTCGCAAGGCCTTTTCGGCTGCGAACGCCTGCCTTTTTGAGGATTTTATGGCCGCACTGATTGAAGCGATTACCGTCAAGCGCAAGATGTACTTCGAGTTTGAGAACACGCCCTACTACTGCATGGAAGCCGAGGTTTCCACGCCCACGGCGCGCGGCGGACAGACGCTGGTGCGGCTGAAGATGCGCAACCTGCTCACGCAGGCGGTCTTCGACAAGACCTTCAAAGCCGGCGAGCGCTTCAAGGAGCCGGACCTGGAGCTGGTCGAAGCCTCTTACCTCTACTCGGACAGTGAAGGCTCGCACTTCATGGATCAGGAGAGCTTCGAGACGCATACGCTCTCCGCCGAGATGATGGGCAACGCGCTGGAGCTTCTGGTCGAGGGCGCGATCATCCAACTGCACAAGTTCAACGGCAACCCCATCGGCCTGCAGTTGCCGGAAAAAGTCGAGCTGGAAGTGGAGTACACCGAACCCGGCGCGCGCGGCGACACCAGCGGCAACGTGACCAAGCTCGCCCGCCTCCAAACCGGCCTGGAGATCAAGGCCCCGCTCTACATTCAAGTAGGCGAAAAGGTAAAGGTCTACACCGAGACACGGGAGTTCGCGGGGAGGGCTTAAAGGCAGTGGTCAGTGATCAGTGAACAATGGACGGTTTCCGACCTCTGCTAATCTTCCGGCCAACACTTGACTGGGCCGGAAAGCAGCCGGCGCTCGAAACCCGGTTGAAGGGTAACCTCAACGGGGTAGGACACGACCGAGTGGTCATTTTGGTCGATGTTGTTACCATACCCTGCGCAAACAGGCATCGGCTGATATTTCAACCCCGTCTTGCGCATGACCTCTTCCCAGCATTCGGACTTCTTCAGCGGAATCGAGCACTCTTCGACATCGATGCGTTGGTAGCGCAATACCGACCCCTTCCCATCGCTGACAAAGCGCAGCTTCTCTTCCTTCCCTAGCTCCCTTGAATCCTCAAAGAGTTTCTTTCCCGTTGCTGCGTCGAAGACGCCAAACGGATAGCCTCCGTTGAATCCATCTTCAGCATTGAGAAAGACAAGATTACCTTTCACTCCAGCAAAATAACCGGTCCAATCCGGGTACTTGATTACAATCTCATTGTCGCCATGTTCCTGCGCACAGGGTGGTGGGTTGGATGCCGAAACTGGAGCGATCGAAATCCATTCATCCCCGAGTTGCTTCAGATCTAGCTCTTTGACCATAAAGTTCGAGTAAATGTAGCATCTTACTTCACTATGCTCAGGGTTATTTCCGCCAGAGAATTCGGAAACTCCAAGATCCGCCACCATTTTGCGCAATGGTTCGTCGAACGACTCCTCTCGCGGCATAACCTGCGGCTGGGTTTGCGCGGCTTGCTGGGACAGCTGGCTCTGCGCTGATGGCAGTGGGTGCGGCTGCTCGCTCAGCGTGCGCATTGAAATTCGATACGCGACAAAAGCTCCTGCACCACCAAGCAGAACAACGATCAACGCGATCCATACCACTTTCTTCATAGATTACCGACTTTCTGAGTTCGATTCGATTGTCGCCGGGTGCCGTATCCTTTTCACGTTCTTTGTGAAAAGGATGGGAGACCCGCGAATCCTATACCTGTCCACCCGAGCAACCATTCCTACACCAGCTCAATCGAAACCCGCCGTCCGACCATTGCCGCCGCCCGCTGCAAGCTCGACAGCGTAATGTCGTTCTTCGGATCGAGAAGCCGGTCCACCTGCGTGCGGCTTGTCTTGAGCAGCATTGCCATCCTGTTCTTGGAAATCTTCTGCTTCTTCATTGCCTCGGCCAACTGCCAGGCAACGACCTCCTTGATTGCCTCAGCCTGCGCCTCCTCGAAGATTCCCTCCGCCTTGAGAAAATCGTCGATGCTAGAACCCATATGCTTTTTGCTCATCGCTCCAACTCCCTCTGACGCTTGCGCGCCAATGCCAGATCGCTCTCCGGCGTTGTCCGCGTCTTCTTGATGAATCCGTGCAGTGCCACCAGATGCCCGCGGTAGAGGCAAATCAGCACCCGCGCCGTTCGCTTCGTTGGCAGGTTAGTCCGAATCTCCCACAGACCGTCTCCCATCGGGCGGCAGAGCGGCATCCCCACCGGCCAACGCCATTGCGCCCGCAGCAAATCTTTTCCAATCGCTTGACGTTCGGCCTCCGGCAACGCCAGAAGCCACTCTCTCACCGGCTCGTTTCCCGATTCCGGACGATAAAAGATCAGCGGGATTTTCTGCGGTTGAGGATTCTCTTTCATCCTGCACCTTATTTAGTACAATTGTACCTTTAAATGTACATTATCGCAAGCACCAAAACTACTGTAGCTGTGAAAATGTGTTACTTCTTGGCGCCGGATTTCGCCGAGCGCTTCAGCTCTTGCCAATCTTTCTCGGTCTGGTCGGCGTAGAGGGAGCCGAACTTTGCCAGAGCCTCGGCGAAGCCGCCGCCGGAGCCGATGTAGCCGGCCAGAACGAGCGGGTCGCCGGAGCGGGCGTGGCCGCGGGCCAGCAGCTCGCCGCAGACCTCGGCGTAAGCCTCAAGGCCGCCTCCGGCCAGGTTCTCTAAATCGATGGAACCTTTGTGATCGTTCAGTTGGCGTACCAGGTAGTCGCGCCCGGCGAAGTGCGTCCAGCCCAGGAACGGGTCGGACTGCGCCTGCATCGCCTTCTGCCCTTCGGCGGCGCGCTGGCCGTTGTGGTGAGGTGGTTCGGCGTCGGGCAGATAGTGCGCGTAGCCAGAGGCCGGCTCTTCTTTAATCTGCAAAAATAACGGATCGCCGGGGCCGTTGCCCTCGAAGTAGACGCAGTAGTCGCGCAGGCCCACCGAGCCTGTGCCGACGACTTTGAAGGCCACGTCTACCGGGCGATAAAGCGACAACAGATGCCGGCGCTGCGGCTCGAGCATCTGGCGGTAAGGGCCGAGGGCGGCCAGAACGGCCGCGGCCTGGCGGCCGGTGACGCGGGTCAACGTGGGCTTCAACTC
>JBAVYF010000664.1:0-10611 GCA_049698655.1 Occallatibacter sp.
GAGAGCACGACGCCGCGCTCGATCGCGTTTTCCAGTTCGCGGACGTTGCCCGGCCACTCGTAATCGACCAGAGTGCGCAGGGCGTCGGCGGATAGTTTGCGCGGCGCAAGGCCGTTTTCGTTGGCGTAGAAGTCGAGGAAGTGCTGCGCGAGCAGGGGGATGTCTTCGCGACGGGCGCGCAGCGGGGGCAGATCCACGCAGATGACGTTGAGGCGATAGAAGAGGTCTTCGCGGAAGCGGCCCTCGCGGACTTCCTTGTGCAGGTCGATGTTGGTGGCGGCGATGATGCGCACATCCACCTGTATCTCCTGGACGCCGCCCAGGTGCATGAAGCGGCGGTCCTGCAGGACGCGCAGAATCTTGGCCTGTGTGTCCATGCCCATGGTGGCGATCTCGTCCATAAAGAGCGTGCCGCCATTGGCGACTTCAAAGAGGCCTTTCTTGGAGGCGATGGCCGAGGTGAATGCGCCCTTGACGTGGCCGAAGAGCGTGGATTCAAGCAGCTCACTGGGCATGGCGCCGGTGTTGATGGGGACGAAGGGCTTGTCTTTGCGCGGCGAGTTGGCGTGAATGGCCTTGGCGATGAGCTCCTTGCCGGTGCCGCTTTCACCCTGGATGAGCACCGTGGAGCGGCTGGGCGCGACCTGGGCGACAAGGTCGAAGACCTTGAGCATGATCTCGCTTTTGCCCACGATGTTGGAGAAGTTGTAGCGCTGCTTGAGGGTGCGCTTGAGCTGGAGGTTCTCTTCTTCGGCCTTGTGGCGGGCCACGGCGGAGCGGATGTCGGCCAGCAGCTTTTCGTTGTCCCAGGGTTTCTGGACGAAGTTTTCCGCTCCGGCGCGGATGGCGTCGACGACGTTGTCCACTGTGCCGTAGGCGGTGATCATGATGATGGGCAGCTCGGGCTGGCGCTCCTTGAGCAGGGGCAGCAGTTCAAGGCCGCTCTGGCCGGGCAGCGCCAGGTCCAGCAGCACCAGGTCGAAGTTTTCCTGCTCCAGAATTCGCAGTCCCTCGGCGCCGTCGGCGGCCACTCTTGCCGTGTACCCCTCCAGCGTGAGCAGCACTTCGAGTGACTCGCGGATGGCGGCTTCGTCGTCGATGACCAGGATGCTGGCCAGGCCGCTGGGAAGGCCGGATTCGTCAGCGGCAGCGGTTGCGGATGCGGGCGGGTTCAAGGGTTGTTCAACCTCAGGCATGAACGGAATTCCTCAACAGGGGAAACTCAAGATGGAAGGTTGTGCCGGCGCCGACTGCGCTCTCGACATGAATTTTGCCGGCATGCTCCTGGATGATGCCGTAGGAGACGGAAAGCCCCAGGCCGGTGCCGCGGCGGTCGCCGGGCCTGGGCGTGGTTTTGGTGGTGAAGAAGGGATCATAGATGCGCTTGAGGTGCTCGGGAGCGATGCCCGAGCCGGAGTCGGCAACCAGCGCTTCAACATGTCCGTTGACCATCGTGGCTACGCGCAGGCGGCCGCCGCCCGGCATGGCTTCCTTGGCGTTCAGCAGAAGATTCAGAAAAACCTGCTGCAGCTTGCCGGGGTTGCCGTGGATGGGAGGCAGCTCCTCGGCCAGGTCGAGATCGACGATGATCTGCGCGGTCTTGAACTGGTGATCGAGCAGGGAGAGCGTGTCGCGGATAACCTGGTTGAGGTTAGTTTCGCGGAACTCGGTGGTCGAGGTTCTGGAGAAATTCAAAAGGCCATTGGCGATCTCGGCGGCGCGGAAGCTCTGCTGGGTGATCTTGTCGAGGACCGGGTCCAGGCGGGCGTCTCCCTTGAGCTGCTTGGAGAGCATCTGCGCGTACGAGGAGATGACGGCCAGTGGCGTGTTGATCTCATGAGCCACGCCGGCGGCCAGCAAGCCGATGGAGCTGAGTTTGTCGGCCTGCGCCAGTTGGGTTTCCAGCGAGACGCGCTCGGTGATGTCGTCGACCAGGATGATGCGGCCCACGGAAACGAAATCCCGCGACAACAGCGGGGCGATGGCGATGTTGGCGGTGCGCTGCTCGCCGGCGCGGGTGGTGAGGGGAAACTTGTAGAGGTGATGGACGCCTTGCTCGTTGCGAAAGCCTTCGATAGCGTCGACGAACTCCACGGGAAAGACCGAGCGAAGCTCCTGGCCGATGGCCTCGGCGCGGCTGAAGGCGTACATGGCCTCCATCTGCGCGTTCCAGCTTTCGATGCGGTCGTCCAGATCCAGAGCCAGTATGCCGACGTTGATCGACTCGACGATGTTTTCGTTGAACTCCTTGAGCCGCTCGAATTCGCCGATTTTTTCTTCCAGCCGGGCGTAGAGGCTGGCGTTCTGAAGGGCGATGCCGATGTAGCTGGCCAGCGATTCGAGCAATTCGATGTCTTCGCTGGAGAGGAAGTCGCCGCCGATGGTGCGGCCCAGGCCGATGACGGCGATGGTGCGGGTAGCGTCACCGTCCTGGACTCTGCAGGGCAGATAGTAGTTCAGGTCGAGCAGGGCGGCGGTGCGCTGCTGGTACGTGGGCAAGTGCAGAGCCTGCTGGGCGTTTTCCAAAAAGATGTGCGAGTGGTCCGTTGCCTGGTCAAAGTTCAGGAAGCCCAGGTCCATGCTCTCCTGCGCGGCCAGAGCCTCAGCCGGGAGCCCGTGTGAGGCGGCCAGCCGCAGGCGGACAGGTTTCTCTGAGTTTTTGGCCAGGAATACAGCCACCCGCGCCACCAGCAGGGTGCTCGGCAGCCGCTCGACAATCGATTCGAGCAGGGCCTCCAGATCGGTCTCCGAACTCAAGCCCCGGCCGAACTCGATCAGCGCCTTGCGGTAGTCGTAGCGCTGGCGGTCGAAGACCCGGTCCACCCAGCTTTGAATCCGGCGCCTGAGAGGGTCAAAGATAGCAGCCACTACCAGAATGGAGAGCCCGACGCCCCACTCGCGAACATTATCCGGCAGGCGTGTGTGGACCACGACGGTGACCAGCGCGATGACGCCGAAGTAGCCTCCCAGGATGAGGCTGGTGGCCAGCGTGTAAGCCACGCCGCGCTTGAAGATCAGGTCAGTGTCCATCAACCGGTAGCGGACGATGGCCCAACTGAAAGTCAGCGGAAGAAAGACGATGGAGAGGCCCGCCAAATTGGTAAACAGGCTGGGCATCCGCAGGTCGAAGAGGAAGGGAATGGCGTAAAACAGCGTAAAGGGCACCACCGCCAGCAGTGCGCCGCGGGTGAGCCACTTCAATTGCTGGCGCAGCAGCGGAGTGTTGGCGCGGCTGTAGCTGCGCAGGAACAGAGCGGCTGCCAGCACGTAGAAGACGGCGTCGTAGGCCGTTCCGACCTGTTCCAGGCGGTGCTTGAGCAGCGCCGTGGCCTGCCAGTAGCCGATGGCATAGAGCCACAAGCCAAGCAACCCGGCGCCGGGCGCATAGATCAGCGGCAAAAGCCAGCGGCGGCCGAGCTTTTTGAGCCGCTCCTCGGGAAAGCTGAGGGCAAAGTGGAGAAACAGTGCCGGTTGCAGGGATTCAGCCAGCACGTTGCCCCAGAAGACGGTCCAGTCCAGCGTGCCGAAGGTCCCCGTGTACTTGAGCGCATAGAGCGCGAAAGAGACCAGGCAGAACATGTAGAAGTGAGTGGCGCGCGGAGCCGTCCAGCGGCGAAACAGCACGTACATGCCGATAGCCAGGTAGATAAGTCCGATCAGACGCTGCCCCAGCGCCAGACTTCGGTCCATCGGCTCCGGGATCACCTCGACGATCACCTCCGCCGGCCTGCCCCCAGAGATACCGTTGCGGCTGACCCGGTAATAGATTTGGAAGTAGTTGCCTGTGCGGTAAAGGGCGCGCTCCAGATCCGCCGATCTGACAATGGGGGAGAAATTGACCTCGGTGGATAGGGCAAGCGGCTCGTTGCCGGCGCTCTGGGCGGTTTCCTCCGGCAGTTCTTTCACTCCTCCAACCAGCGGCTCGTGCGGGCGAATACCTGTGTGCAGGCCCGCTCCGACAGTTCCCACAGGCAGGATATTGACTCCGGTGAGCAGGTCTCCCGCGCGGATGCCCGCGCGCTGTCCGGGGCTGTCCGGCAGCACCTTGTCGGCCACCAGACCGCTGCCATCGGCGGCCTCGCGCCACCAGACGCCGTCGTCGGGTTGCTGAGAATGGCGCTCCTCAACAAAATTCAACACTGCCAGCAGCACCAGACCGGCCGTGACCACGGCCAGCAGTGTCGCCTGCAAGCGGTTGAAGAGACTCGTCTCCATCAGGGAAACACCCTACATCCTTCTGTTTTGCTGCACGTCTGTTGCCATGGGTAAAAAATACGGCGAACACCTAAAACGGAAATGCAATCGATTGAGAATACGCGAGATAGGGACGCTCGGTTCCCGGAAATGTCAACCGGCGCTCGAGGATTTTCCGCGAAAAATGCAGGAAATGGGATAGAGCCTACATTAGAATGGATTGACCTATTGAAAATGGTAGCATGTCCGCTGGTGCGAATAGCAGCTAAGACTTCCAATTTACAGACTGTTCGTTGAAGTTTTTGGGGGCCTGGATTAGGATGATGGGGCAATTCTTTCAAATTTTTTTTGGGGGTGTATCGATGCGCCGAGTCTTGTTGTGCGGATTGACTGGGTTTGCGTTTTGCGCGCTGCTTTCAACAGCGGTACTGGCCGGCGGGCACAGTGCTGCCGATTATCCGATGCGGGTACACATCTTTCAGTTCAATGCGCACTCCTCATATATGTACCGGCAGGTGGACTACGTGGATGGAGAGGGCCGGGCGAATCTCTTTGAAAACGGCAATCCTCTTGGTTTCGACTTCAGCTATCGATGCAGCGAACGGTTGAGAGTTTCCGCGGGGTATGAGACTTATCCTGCGCGATGGAAGAAGCCGGGCAAAGAGATTGAGATTCTGCTGCCGCAATTTGGCAAGCCGGGGGCGATGTCGGCCTGCGACCTGGAAGTGCTTATGAAGGATAACGAAGTCTATGTCAAGCACAATGGCTTGCTGGGCGAGGAGCCGGTGGCCAGGTTCAAGGAATGGATGGACAAGCATCAGTACGATCCGGAACACGGCAAGGATTTGCCTGTGGCGGCGGCTCCTGCTCCTGCACCCACGCAGACGCCGGCCGGGACCGAGGCGAGCGCGCCGAAGTAAACCGAGCCGCAATGAGAGCGGTTCCACAATTCACGTGCCCTTTCTGGCATCGTGCAGGGTGGCATTTTCTTGAGGAAAATGCCACTTGAGGACAGTGGTTTCGGGGTACAGCAATTGTGGAACCGCTATAGGCGGCACACGGAGCGGCGCTCGCCGCCCCGCGTGCCTGTCGATATAGATGAAATATTCCGCATAGATGAGAAATGCTTCCGGGGCTGTAAACTTGCAGCCAGTGCGGGCGTCTACCTGAGTGATGGCAGCCGGCACAGCATTGGAACCGATGACCATGGCCATGGCAGAGGAGATTGCCGCCGAAGAGTTTTCGGCTGTTGTCGCGAAGCACCGTCCGCAGATTTTCCGGTTTCTGCTCGCCTCGACGCGCGACGTTGACTTGGCCGAGACGCTGACGCAGGATTGTTTTCTGAAGGCGCATCGGAACTGGTCGAGTTTTCGCGGCGAGTCGAGCGCGATGACCTGGCTGATGCGCATCGCCATCAACCTGCAGAAAGACCACTGGCGGAACCGGCGGATGCAGTTTTGGCGGCACACGCGGGCCAATGCGGTGGGACTGGACGAGGCCAGCGAGTGGTTGCCGAGCGGGGAACGGTCCGTGGAGCAGCAGTTGATGGCGCGGGAACGGGTTGAGCAGGTGGGCAAGGCTGTCGCGGGGCTGAGCGAGCGGCAGCGGACGGTTTTTCTACTGCGCTACGTAGAAGAGGCTGAGTTGAGCGAGATTGCGCGGGCCACCGGGCTCAGCGAGGGCACGGTGAAGGCGCACCTTTCGCGGGCAGTGACAAGAGTGCGAGCGGAATTGGGAGGGAAACGGTGAGTATCAAGAACAAATCCGGCGAGGGTTGCGGAGTTGACGAGGTTAGCAAGTTGACAGGCGAGCAGGACGAGTTGGACGAAGCGCTCAGGGATTTCCGCTTGAGCGTTCATGCCTGGAGCGACGCGGCCTACGTTCGGCCGCGGAAGGCGCAGGCAGGTTCCTCGCATTGGCGTGCCAGCCGGTTGGCGGTTGGATTGGCGATGGGCTGCGTTCTGGTTGCCGGCGGCGCATCGGCTGGGGTCTGGCAGCATCATCAACGGGAGATGAGGAGTGCCGCGGCCCGCGTGGCCGAGCAAGAGCGGTTGGCTGCCCAGCAGCGGGATCAGCGGGCGCGCGAAGAGGAAGAGGATTTGCTGGCCAAGGTGGACAGCGACGTATCGCGGGAAGTTCCGAGCGCCATGGAGCCTCTGGCTCAACTGATGGCTGCGGACGAGACCCGGTAAGACCGAAATTACAACACAACAGCAGGCCCTCGACAAATCGGGGAGAGGAGAAGAGGATGAAGGCATTTGGGACGGTGGTATGGGCGATTGCGGGAGTTTTTCTGGCGGGAACGGTGGTGCTGGCACAGGCGCCAGGCGGCGGAATGGGAGAAGGACCGGGATTCGGGGAGCATCGGCCTCCAATGGAGCGGGCCTTCGGGCCCCAGGGCGGCCATGGGCGCTGGTGGAACAATCCCAAGGTCGTGGAGAGGCTGAAACTGACCGATGAGCAGCGCAAGACCTTTGACGGCATTCTGCTGGAGCACCGCGAGAAGCTGATCGATCTGCGAGCCAGCCTTCAGAAAGCCGAACTGGCGCTGGAGCCGCTGATGGGTGACGATCAGCCCAACGAAGCCAAAATTCTGGGTCAAATTGACAAGGTGGCGCAAGCCAGAGCCGAGCTGGAAAAGGCGAATGCCGGTTTTCTGCTGGCCATTCGCGCCAAGCTGACGCCCGAGCAATGGAAGCAGTTGCAGGCCGAGCGCGCCAACCATGAGCACGAGCGGGGCGAGTGGCAACATCGCGGCCAGGGCCAGGGGAACTGGCGGCAGGGCGGCCAGGGACACGGTGGTCAGTACCACCGCCCGGCGCCTCCTCCGCAGCTGGCTCCGCCAGCCGAGGAGCCGACAGCGCCTGCGGCTCCTCAACCGGGAGCTGAGCAGTAGAAAGGGATTTTTTGTAGCGCAAGTTTCAGGCAGAGAGCAAATGCGGTTGCAGTCAAAACCGATGGCGGCAGGAGGCGAACCTCTTGCCGCCGTTTTTCGTGCGAAAGGCTGCTTGGCGCCGGGGAGCGCGGCAGCGCGAAGTGCGTGCACCGAGGGATCTCAAGGTCGCGGAACGTCCCGGCCCCTGTCGCGAACCGGGACAAATAGGTGGTGCGGAACGCTACAGCGGCTAAATCGCTTCAGGACAGGCATTGAACGGAAGCTGGACAGCCTGAATCGGCCTGCGACAGCCGGGAGCGAAGGCGGCCCTGAAATTTGTGACTAAAGTTATTTTCAGCCGG
Organism: Occallatibacter sp.; assembly: GCA_049698655.1. Classification (GTDB taxonomy): domain Bacteria; phylum Acidobacteriota; class Terriglobia; order Terriglobales; family Acidobacteriaceae; genus Telmatobacter. Next base: position 7,432 of record JBAVYF010000664.1, read on the forward strand.
ACCGATGAAAGGGGCAGATGCAAGAACGCCCATCCGGAAACAGCGGAGGGCCGGCGGAACGAAAGATGCTTCGCCGGGCATGGCGCGATTCAAGGCATCAAAAAGGAGCTGCCTTCCATGGCCCTCGGTGTTTTGAACAATCTTTCAGCGATTTACGCAGAGAACAACCTGAACAACACCAACAACAGCTTGCAGACGGTGCTGCAGCAGTTGTCATCGGGTTCGAGGATCAACTCCGGAGCCGACGATGCTGCCGGCCTCTCGCTGGTAAACGGCCTGGCGGCCAACTCGGCTGCCTTGACGCAGTCGACGACCAACGCCACGGAAGGTGCGGGTCTGCTGCAGGTGGCCGATGGCGCCCTCTCGCAGGTGACGAGCCTGCTTGACCGTGCCGTTACGCTGGCTACCGAAGCCTCGAACGGCACCCTCGACAGCTCTCAGGACGCTGCCGCCAACCAGGAATACCAGTCAATCTTGTCGGAGATCAACAACATCGGATCGACGACGACCTATAACCAGAATCAGGTTTTCACGGGGTCGCAGGCGGGCGTGGCGATCTATACAGGCGACTCGTCTTCGGCGGGGTCGTCGATCGACAACTTGTATTTTGCCAAGCTGACCTCGGCCAGCGTGGGCGATGCGGGCGGCTCGGTGCAGCAGAGCAGCGCAGGGCTGTTTGTCGATTTGTCAGCCGACGCAGCCGGTCCGGTATTGAGCACTGCCGCCACGCAGAGCGATACGGTTGGCGGCACCGGCATCATGTTCACGATCACGAACGCCGATGGGACGACCAGCACGCTGACCACTACGGCGACCACGGTGAGCGGGCTGATCTCCGAGATCAACGAGGATGGAATTCCGGGCGTGACGGCCAGCTTTACCACCGCGGCTGCTGTAGGCGACGGCGCGGTGGCCGGCGGCGACACGGGCATCCTGCTCAGCAATACGAATGCGAATGTGACCATCGCGGCGGCCAACGCTGACGTGACGGACACCACCACGGGCGCGACCACCTCAAACTACAACTCCACGGCTGCAACCACAACCATCAGTTACGTGACGGCGACGGGCGGCGACACGACGGCGGACCTGTCGAACACCAATCTGACAACGCAGGGCAATGCGCAAAATGCGGAGTCGGTGCTGAATGCGGCCATCACCTACGTGGCGGCGCAGGATGGCTACATCGGGGCGCAGATCAATACGCTGAACTCGATCAGCCAGGTGATGAGCACGCAGCAGGAGAACGTGGTTTCCGCGCAGAACGCGATCCAGGCCACCGACTATGCTTCGGCAACGTCGAACATGTCGAAATACGAGATTCTCTCGCAGACCGGCATCGCGGCATTAGCGCAAGCTAACAGTGTGCAGCAGGAAGTGACCAAGCTTTTGCAGTAGCTCAGAGTTAGTTTTTACCGAACAATTGCAGTAACTTCAAGACAACCCAGGGACGGGCGGCGGCAGGGATAAAACCTTGCCGCCCATTTTTTTCAAGACAGGGAACAGGGAATAGTGATCAGAGGAAGGGATTCCTGACCTGGAGAGTTCCGAAGCGCTGACCGTGCTGGAGATCCTCGGTAAATAGTAGGTCGCACCGCGCCTGGATCGCAGCCGAGACGATCAAGGAGTCGTACCAGGAAAGCCCGCTTTGGGCGTGGAGATGCAATGCCTCCGCATAGAGTGCCTGCGAGGAATGCACGCCGAGCAGTGGGCGGAAAACCGTGCTCAGATACTGCTCTGCATCCGCAATCTGCATCGGTTGGGAGAACCGTTTCAGGGCCACATTGAAGAATTCCTGCACGACTTGATAGCTGATGACACCCTTCTGCGTCGTCAGAGCCTCGCGGATAAGTTGCTTGGCTCTCGGGGCTTTTGCGGCGGAGCGTTGATCGAAGGAATAAACGAAGATATTCGTATCCAGAAAGAATCTATCGCTCATTCAATTCGTCCCTGCTGAAGCGCCGGCCCGCATCGACGTGTTGCAACCGCTTCATCAGCGCATCGAAGCCCTGGGCGTCTCCCGCGCTCTGAGCAAATTGCGCAAGCCATTCACGGAAGGCATCGTTCACTGTTCTGCGCTGCCCGCGCGCAATCAAGCGCGCCCGCTCAATCAGATCTTCGTCGGCGCTCAAGGTGATATTTTTCATACGGAATCAGTGTACACTATTTTCGTGTAGTTGTCGAGACCGCGACTGGAAATTCTCCCACCAAACGCAGGTCTGTTCACGCGTCTCTCAGCAGAGATCAGGGCAAAGTTCAGGTCCGTTTGCACGAAGAGCTTAGAAGTGAACCACCTTCGTGTCCACGTGACACTTCCTGAGACCTGTCTGTACTGCGACTGCGTTCGAATCAATTTCAAAATGGAAGGCGAACTTCTCCTGAATGAATAGCGAATATCCAGTACCGAATACAGGCATTTCTGGATTCTGATTGAGGACTGGGTTCACGCGCGGGCCAGAACATTGCTGCCCGACATAACGACCCTTGTATTCTCCAGAGGTAACAATAAGGATGCTCATGGTGTTTCTCCTTGGCAGCATCATTGAACAGAAACCTAATTCGCACAAGACAGATTGTTTACCATGCTAGTTCCACCAGTCCCAGGGCGTTGGAACGAGATCACCCAGGATTAGGCTGCTTAGTTTCGTTAAGCTCTGCTATACACGGGGAGCAACAGCACCCGATGTGCGCCGGTGGCACTTCATCCCCAGATGGGAATGTCTGTCCCAACAAGACAGCGCCCGCCTCCAAGTTCAAATCACATACATCTCGCCCTTTGTGGAGGCTGCTTTTAAGCCATTTGATTGACTTCACTACACCTGTACGCTTCCATGCTGCCAGATTACCGTGACATTGTGCGAACTTGGTTTCCGTTTCGGCAACGGTCCGCGCCTGTTCCTCTGTGAACCCTCCGGCAACCCTGATGCGTTCGATCAATTCGCTCATGCAAGTCTCGCGACTGAATGCCTCCGTCATAATCTTTCGAATTGTCAGCCGGACCGATTCTGAGACGGGCCATTTCTCGCTAGGGCCTGTTCCCGCTTCGCCATCGTACCATTTCGTACCTAGCCGCTCCCCCGCATGGTCCCGTGCCCATTTCATCGCCACTAGGTTTACGTCGCTGATAACGGCGCTGACGCTGACATGAATTTTCTTAGGTTCCAACGGTTAGCCTCCATC
>JBAVYF010000665.1:0-1575 GCA_049698655.1 Occallatibacter sp.
GGCCAATGTCGCCCCGTCCGATTGGTATGTACCCTTCATAGCACGATGATACGCCAAGGGTCTGACCTTAAGGCAGCCGAATCGGCTCCTCGGGAATACCAATCCAACAGGCCAAATATGCCACGGCCACCAGCCCGCCGGAGAAGAAAAGCCCGAGAACCGTGAAGATGCGGACCAGCGCGACATCCCAGCCATAGGCCTGCGCCAGACCAATGCAGACGCCGGCAATCTGGCGGCCAACAATGGGACGGGACAGCGGCCGGCCGGGAACGTAGGTTGCGACGGGAACGACCGCGCCGCAGTTGGAACAGAACCGCGCACTCACGGGCAACCCGGTCCCGCAGCGTTGACAAAAGACAGCCATTGCCGATCCCTCCTGCAAAACACTACCAAGCGAAGATACGAAAGAGGGGCGGCGGCAGTTCCATTTTCAGGGCAAAAGCCGGCCTGCCCCTTCACGCACCTCGGTATGGATTGCGCAAGCGCTTTCGCGCGGTGTCGGCGCGCGAAGTGTTCGGCCCGGCGTCAATGGCGGCCTGGTAGTCCCTAACCGCTAATTGGCGCTCACCGGTCATGTCGTGGCACTCGCCGGCGGCCAGTAGCGAGCGGATTTTGAGTTCCGGGCTAACATTATTCTTTGTCCAGGCAGCCTGCTCGTAGGCCAGCGCCGCCTCGTCGTAGTGGCGCTGGCCGCGCAGGGCGTCGCCCAGCCCAAAGTAGGCCAGTTCCAACTGCGCCTGAGCAAAATAGCCGGGCTTGGCGCTGTCAGCGACGATCTCCCTGTAAGCTGTCACAGCGGCCATGCCCTCGCCTGCGTCCTTGCGCAGGTTGGCCTCTTCCAGGCAGAAAAGGAAATCGTGGGGATACAAACTCTTGAGGCCGCGCACCACCTCGATCGCCTCTTTGTACTTCGCCTCGCGGCGCAGGAAGAGGGCAATCACGGTGCGCGCTTCGATGCGGGTGATTACGCCGCGATTGCCGTCGTCGTTAAGCAACTTCAGCCCCTCGCTCTTCGAGCCGGTGATGCCGGCAAAGCCGATCAGCAGTTTGAATGGCCAGGGCAGCGCGCCCACCACGTACTCATACACCCCCACTATCAGCTTGGCGTCCACATAATCCGGGTCGAGTTCGAGCACGCGCTTTGCGTCATCTTTACCCTTCGTGGCCAGCCGAAATCCAGCGCCATAAGCTCTCTGCACCATGGCGACATAGGTGCACTTGAGGCTGCGAACCCAGCCGCGGGCAAAGAGGGCGTCGATATCGTTGGGATTGCGGGCGAGGCGCAAGTCGGCCTCATGAATGGCCTCGTCAGCCAGTCCCAGGATGCGGTCGCGGGCCTTGGGGTCTTCATCGGTCGCGTGCCGCCCGGTGAGAAAGCCGTCGTTGGCGTAGAAGGTGGTATCGAGCAGATCGAGCCGGTAGAGCTCCTGGAAGATGAGGGCGTCTAGCAGATAGGCCGTGGCCTGCGGGTCGCCGGGGTGCGCGGCATGAAACTGCTGGAACTGCGCGACTGCGGCCGGAAAATCGAGGTTGTAGAAACGATCGTAGGCCGCGCGCACCTGCGGATCGTAGTTC
>JBAVYF010000666.1:0-2426 GCA_049698655.1 Occallatibacter sp.
GACCTAAGTCCTTTAGAATCTGGCGGGGACGACGGGGCTCGAACCCGCGACCTCTGCCGTGACAGTGTGCATTGACTATTAGAATCATAGACTTACAGAGTATTCTGCGGCATCTCAAGAAGCCGTAAGTTCTTTAGAGAGCATGGAGGCGGCGAAATTGTACATTTGTTTGTACCTTTGTCTTCGCTTCTCATGGAGCCCAACTCTCAGTGGAAACTTGCCGGATAGAGCGCCGGGAACCAGCGCTCCACAACTGCGATGGGGAAGCCCAGGCGCACTGGCAATCCGGGTCCGGCGGATGGGAGAACTCATTGCCGGCATTTGCACTGGGTTCAAGTGTATAGAAATCAATATCTTGAGCAGAGTGATTTCATACAGAATGCCGGATTGATTGCCGGTTCAGGTTTTCATCCTCGATAGGGAGAACCACGGCCTTTCTTGATTTATCATTGCAAATCACGCATAACGCGCATAATATACAAGGATGATTCCCCGATCTGTTGCCAAGACAATCGAGCAGGCCCTCAAAAGACAAGCGGCTGTGGCGATCATCGGGCCGCGGCAAGTTGGGAAAACCACCCTGGCGCGAGAGATTGCCGACTCACACCCCGGAGCACTTTATCTGGATCTAGAAGCAAGAGAGGACCGGGAAAAGCTGATCGAGCCGGTTCTCTTTCTCCGCCAATATGAGAACAGCCTGGTCGTGCTGGACGAGATTCATCGCGTCCCGGAGTTGTTCAGCTCGCTCCGCGGCATCATTGATCAAGGCCGGCGCACGGGCCATGCCACGGGCCGTTTTCTTATCCTCGGTTCCGCCTCCATTGATCTGCTTCGGCAGTCTGGAGAAAGTCTGGCTGGACGGATCACCTACATTGACATGGGGCCGTTTTATACCCTGGAACTGCCTGCAGGCGAGCCTACGTTGCTCCAGCTCTGGCTACGAGGAGGTTTTCCCGGCAGCTATCTGGCCGTAGACGACAGCACCAGCCTACGCTGGCGGACGGATTTTATCCGTACCTATCTGGAGCGGGACGTACCTCAATTTGGACCCCGCATCCCCGCCGGTGTGCTGGAGCGGCTTTGGACGATGCTGGCGCATGGCCAAGGCACTCTGCTGAATGCCTCGCGGTTGGCCGCGGCGCTCCAGATCTCCGCGTCCACAACGCAGCGCTACATCGACCTACTGGCAGACCTGTTGCTGGTTCGCAGGCTGCTGCCCTTTCATCGAAACATTGGTAAGCGGCTGGTGAAGGCCCCCAAGGTGTATGTGCGGGATAGTGGCCTGGTTCACGCATTACTGGGGATCAAGACGTACAACGACCTTGCGGGCCATCCAGTAGCAGGCGCTTCATGGGAGGGCTTTGTCATCGAAAACCTGATTCAGGCGGCGCCTGAGCGTACTGTGGCCTGCTTCTATCGCACCGCGGCTGGCGCGGAGATCGATTTGTTGCTGGAGACTCCCGGTCAAGGCCTGTGGGCCATCGAGATCAAGCGCAGCCTTGCCGGACGGCCAGAGAAGGGGTTTTACATCGCCTGTCAGGATTTGAAGCCGGATCGCCGCTTCGTGGTGAATGCAGGAAGCGGGCAATATCCAATCGACGCGGAGATCACGGCGATTGGACTCCATGAGCTTGCAGCCATGCTGGCCGCGCTCGCAGTCTGACGGCCCGTCTCATTCACACGCCGGAGGGCGGAAATCTCATATTGCGATCGAGGGCCGCAAGCTGCACTTCTGGCGCGAACGCGAGGGACACGAAGTGGATTTCATCTTGGAAGAGGCCGGCAAATTGGTCGCATTGGAAATCAAGGCAGGCAGGCCTCCATCAGGTCGCCGATCCGCCCAGGTTTTGGCGCAGGAGCCGCTCCTCAGCGTTTGATCCTTGAAGCTCCGCGACCAAGAACGGCAGTTTGCAGTAATCATCTGGAGGCCGACTTGTTGTTGTGATGATGTACTGAAAAGGCGGATCATCTCCCAATCGCTCAAAACTTCGGACCAGCTTAAAAAGACGGTGGTAGATAGCTTCTCCAAGGTCAGCTTCCCTTGGACTGTCATGAACGAGGAACGCCGGCATCATAGTCCGCCCCTCAATGCTCATCAGTAGCGTTGCTAGATCGAACGCGATTGCCTTCAAAGATTCCATGGCCATGCCGCCAACTTCAACGTCAGCTTGCAACCCCTGACCAGATAACGTGAGCGACGCCTTCACCTGGTTTCCCAGAAGTCCTTTGCACACATACGAGAAGAGTTCTTGCACCCTTGACAGGGTGTCACTATGTAGGCTCCGGTATTTTGCTTCTGAATTGGAAGCCAGCTCATCAGAATTTGCGAGGTTCTTTAGCTCCGTATTCAACGCTATAATTCTGTCCAGACTGCCTTGATATTCAGAGACCTTAAAAACAAGTCTTTGGGCAGTTGACCACTCCAG
>JBAVYF010000667.1:0-6475 GCA_049698655.1 Occallatibacter sp.
CCGCTCTGCAGCGCAGAATAGCCCAGCATGGTTTCCAGAAACAAAGGCAGCATGGCCGTGGTGGCATACAGGATGAAGCCGTAGATGCAGGTAATCAGCGTCCCCACGCTGAAGTTGCGGTCGGCAAAGACGTGCAACAGGACGATCGGTTCGTGATCCGTCAGTTCACGGACGATGAAGCCAATGAGCGCCAGCGTGGAGACGGCAGCCGTCCATCGCACCCAGGGGGCCGCGAACCAGTCCGCCTCCTGCCCCTTGTCCAGCACCAACTGCAATGTTCCCAGCCACAGGGCCATCAGGCCGAAGCCGAGATAGTCGATTGCCCCCTTGAATGCCTTGCGCAGGTAAGGAGGATCTTCGACGAAGAGGTTGACCATGAACAGGGCCAGCAAGCCGATGGGAAGATTGATATAGAAGATCCAGCGCCAGGAGTAGCTGTCAGTGATCCATCCGCCGAGGGTGGGGCCAATCACCGGAGCGACGACGACGCCGACTCCGTAGACGGCCATGGCCGTGCCGTGCTGGCGGGGCGGAAAGCTCTCCAGCAGGATGGACTGGGCCAGAGGCTGCATTCCGCCACCGCCCACGCCTTGCAGAATGCGGGCCACAATCAGCATGGGCATGGTTATGGCCACGCCGCACAGCAGCGAGGCCGCGGTAAAGATCAGGATGGAGAAGATCAGCAGACGCTTACGCCCGATGCGCCGCGCGATCCATCCGGCGGCGGGCAGCATGATGGCGTTCGAGACCAGGTAGCTGGTCAGAACCCAGGTGGACTCATCGGTGGAAGCCGAGAGGTTGCCGGCAATGTGCGGCAGGGCGACATTGGCCACCGAGGAGTCGAGCACCACCATGAAGGTGGCCAGCATCACGGACGCGGCGATCATCCACGGGTTCGCCGCCGGCTTCCAGTCGTGGTGTTCGTCTCTCGCATTGTGCAGCGTGCCGTTCGCTGTGCTCATCCGGCTGTCTCTAGCTCTCGTATCGCGGGGTGGGCTGCCGGTGGCCGGGACCATAATCCCGCAGGCAATCTCTTCTATTATGCGCGTTCCTGCAAGGCAGAGAAATCTCCTGCATGATGGAGCCTTTCGGCGCCCCGCCGCCGTTCGGCCACGGGAAAGCGAAACACCGGACTCGCTGTCTGTATAAAAGAAATCTTTCACTCGCGAATCAGAGGATTATGATGATTCCGGCGGCGAATCCTGCCGATAGTAAAAGAGTTCGCCAACAGAGCGGGGTGAAGACTGATGAAAGACAAGCACAAGAAGGGGAAGCCGGAGGCGGAGCGGGAGGCGCCCCCTGCAAACAGCAACAAGAAGGGCGGAGACCTGCCGGCGCCGGTGGAGGCCAATGCAAAGATACTGCACATCGGAAAAGATTGCGACTATATGCGCGAGCTGAGCCGCCTGCAAATAGAGCTTGTCAAGCTGCAGGAATGGATTCGTCACGAGGGTCTGCGGGTTGTTGTGTTGTTTGAAGGCCGTGACGCGGCAGGCAAGGGCGGAGCCATCAAGCGGATCACAGAATCGCTCAATCCGCGCGTTTGCCGGGTGGCAGCGCTGGCCACGCCAACGGAGCGCGAAAAAACGCAATGGTACTTCCAGAGATATGTTGCCCACCTGCCCGCGGCGGGCGAGATGGTGCTCTTCGATCGCAGCTGGTACAACCGGGCCGGTGTCGAGCACGTGATGGGCTTCTGCAACGAGACTCAGTATCAGGAGTTCCTGCAGAGTTGCCCGGAGTTTGAGCGCATGTTGCAGCGCTCCGGAATTCGCCTCATCAAATACTGGTTCTCGGTCAGCGACGAGGAGCAGGAACGGCGCTTTCAGGACCGCATGAAGAACCCCACCAAACGCTGGAAGCTGAGCCCGATGGACCTGGAGTCGCGCAAGCATTGGGCCGAGTACTCGCGCGCCAAGGACGAGATGTTCGCGGTGACCGACACCAAAATGTCTCCGTGGTATGTCGTGAATGCGGAGAACAAAAAATGCGCCCGGCTGAACGTAATCCGGCATCTTCTGTCGATGTTCGACTACCGCGATCTGACGCCCGCGCCGCTAGAGTTGCCCAAGCTGGAGAAGTCAAAATACGTACGCCCGCCCATCCAGGAGCAGAACTTCATTCCGCAGGTTTACCGGTAGAAAGAGCTGAAACGAATCGCCCGTCCGCATCAGGCCTTGAGTTGCACCTGGGGCCTGGCGCGGAGGAACGGGTGTGCGGTTGATACAGGCGGTCTTGAATACCGTTTGCCTGAAAGGGTACCGGAGGCTCGAATCCCTCTCCCCCGACCCCTTCCAAGGACGTCCTGTCCTGCAAAGGCGCGCGGCTGGTGAATTCTGTCCTGGATCATTTCCTGGGGCCCATCGCTAAAGTCTCGCCTGAGCTCACTTTCGAATAGAGAACGTTGACCAGAGACCAGGGAATGCCGGCCAGATCATAGTGAAACTCTCCCTGCTGATCTATCACGAGCTTGCTTGCCGGATAGAGGAATCCTGTGCTCTTGGCCGGATCAGTGTCATTCAGGTCGAATTGGCCGATGGCCAGGTCGAAGGACTGGGAGGTAGCAGGCGGGTCGACTTCATTGATCGGATGCGGGCGGCTGGTGATAAAGGTGATCTTCCGGCCGGTTGGGGTTTGAACCATCTGGATGAAGGCGACGTCATAGCTGATAGTCCCAGTAATCGAGCAATGCCCGGCCGTTTTTGTTTTGGAAAGCGCGGCGGCCAACCCTTGATCCTGCCCCTCCTGGAATGCCTGGGAAAGAATCTGCATATCCGATGAAGTGGAGTAGTTGTAAATGGTCAGCGTGACGTTGACCATGTTGCCTGCCTGGGCGTAGGTGGCCTGAATGGTCTCGGAATCCGGTGTGTTGGAGAATCCCAGGGTGGTTCCCAGCGTGAATGTGCCCACCAGGAACAGGATGGAGAGTCCTGACCTGCGGGCACATCGAATCACGTTCGTGAGCGGTCTCATTTTGCGATCCTCCAGGGCATCCGCATTAAGCCGGAGCTCTTCGTGCCGCAAACTTCGAGTTATGCGGCGACTTTGTGTTCGCTGAACTTTTGGTCCTGAAGCAGCTCATCGAAGATGTCGCGGTACTGGACCATGGCGGTGCGGAACTCTTCGGTTGTGGCTTCAGCGCTGCCGAGCCGGACAGCGACGGCGTGGGCCAGACGGTAGTTTTCCATGACGTGGGGGTAGGTGACAGAGAGATCGGCGGCGCGCTGCTCGAAGCCGGACTGGGGATAGCCGCGCGCCTCAAGAAGTGCGTTGATCAGGTTGTCGGCTTCTGTGACGGCGGCCTTGGGATGATCGACGAAGCGAGATTGTACGGTGTGCCATTCGGCGACAAAGCGATCGCGCTGGGTGGCGCCGAGATTGCGGATTTTGAGAGCTTCGATTCGGGTTTCGCGGTCAGCCAGATTGGTTTCGGCCTTGTGCGGGGAGCCGTGGGCAAGAACGGCGCGGTCGTACTCGGTGCCGAAACGCTTGCGGAAGGCCTGGGTTCTGGTTTTGCGGTGTTCAAAGTAGGCGCCAACGGCGATGAGAACGGCGACGATGAGTACAAGCGCGGCTACGATGAGCTGGGTATTGGTGAAGTAATAGATCACTCCGTTGAATTGAAACTGCATTGCATTCTCCTGTGCGGGGTTTCCGCAACGGCAAAGGGTTGATAAGGGAAGACTCTGTACGGAATCGATCCTAAGCGGGGAGAAGCGGGATTACTGGCCTGAATTGCACGGTCTGAATTCAGCCTCCAACCGCATGCCAGTTCCTGCCGGAATCGACCTGGGCGGCGGTCCGAGGGTGGTTTCCCCCTTGTGGCAAAAACAAGCAATAACAAGAACGCCGCAAGAATGGGGCACTAAAATGAGATATTCAATGGAAATAATTCTCCTATACTCAGTATCATAGAGAATTCTACCGGCGGATTTCCTGGTCACGAATACGTGATTTTCCCTGTATTTTTCCCTGTTAGCAGGGAATCAGGTCCGGAGAACAGTTCACATGAGACTCCTCCTACCCCCTCCATTTAACTCGTTTATAATAAATAGCTTATATTTTTCTTTGATTCGCCCGGCTTTGGTCAACTTGAATAACCGGAGTCAGATGTTCACGAAAACCACATCTTCCTTGCAACTTGTTCTCCAATATACCGAATGGCCGGTAATCAACAACTCCAGCTCAACGTCTGGATTACTCGGGACGCGAGCGGAACATTTGCCCCTGGCCGTTCTGATTCGTAGTCGCGTACCGGCTTACAGGACGCTCAGGAAAGCTTCCGAGAGAAATGTAACGAATCAAAGAAACCCAATATTAATTGGCGGGCAATTTGTTTCTGAGGGGAACCGGCTTGCGGCCAATCAAAAGAAACACGGCAGCCGCTGCGACGCAGAGCCAGCCGAACAGGTTGCCGATACGTGTGTAGAGGGTGGGCAGAGGGTTAGCTACGATGACTCTTGCGAGTAGAGAACTGCCGGGCATCGCGCTGCTCGGACGTTCCGCCAGAATCCGGCCATAGGCATCACTGACGGTGAGTAAACCTTCGCGGGAGGCGCGGACGATGGCATAGCCATTTTCAATGCCACGCACAACGGTGGTCCGAGCCTCCATCCAGCCATCTAAATAATCGAAGTCCCAGGCGGGCACGAGCATGACGGCCGCGTGACGCTGTCCATAGGCGCGGCCGAGCGCGGCGAAATGCATATCTTTGCAAATGGCGAGGCCGTAGGTGTATCCGCCGATGTCGTGTACAGAGTAGTCCGTGCCGGGAGTATATCGTTCGCGGCGTTCCGGCGGAGCCATGTGATGCTTTTGATAGCTCGAGGCGAGCGCGCCTTCCGGCGTGAAGAGCCATGCCCAGTTCCTCGGGCTTTTGCCATCGTCAATTCCGACGCTAACTTCCAGCCATATGTGGTTTTGCGCGGCCAGGGTGCTGAAATGCTGTTGCCACTGCAGTGCCACAGGCGGAGCGAGAAACGCAATTTTTTCAGGAAGAACGATGACTTGAGCGCCCTGGGCAGCCAGCGAGGCAACTTGCTGGTCATATCCCTGGAGGATATTCGAGGAATAGGATGCGGATGCTTTGAGCCCGATTGCGTCGTCAATCGAAACGATTCCAAAAGTAGTTTCTACGCCCCTGACAGGACTCTGCAAGCGGAGGAAACCGTAGAGGATTGAGGAGGCGAGCAGCAGTGCCGTTATTGCATAGGCGATCCAGCCATGACGCAGAGAGCGGCCATAAGCGATTGCAACGGCCAGGGCTGAGGGAACGAGGGCAATCAGAAACAACAATCCGGAAGTGCCAAGCAGCGAAGTGATCTGGAGGATTGGCAGGATATCCCCCTGAGAATAGGCCAGGCTGGCCCAGTTGCTGTCGGGCAGCAGGGCAGCCATCAAGGTATCCGCCGCCACGCAGAGAACGGGATAGACAAACACTGTCCACCAGGCCTGGTATCGCACCACCAGGCGGCGTGTGGCGATGATGAGGAATGCCCAGAGCAGGGTTTGCATGGCGATGGCTGCAAAGACGGCGGGCAGGGGCATGACCAGGCGGAAATAGTGGAAGTTGACGCTGGTTCCGATGGCCACGGCTAGAGTGACGATCCAGCGTGTTTCCCGTGGACTAGATCGAAATGCCATGAGGAGAAGCAGCGCGGGAGCGACCCAGACGAGCCACCAGATGGGATGCAGGTCGACGACGAAACGCAGAAGAATGCCGCTGGCCGCGGCAGCCGCAATCTGGAAGACGAGGAGTTTATGCCGAGAGTTCATCCAAACGGTTTATAGCCGAAATAGGGAAAGAACGTCAACGAGAGGTTTTCGCGAGGGACTGGGAGGCGAATAGTGCAGAACAGCGATTCAAATCCCTAGTGTTCGCCCTTGCCGGGGCGGAGCATCAGGTCTTTGATCGCTTCGCGTGGGTCTTTGCCTTCGTCGAGAATCAGCTCCATCTGCTCGGTGATGGGCATTTCTATGCCGTGTTGGCGGGCGAGGCCGAGGGCTGCGCGGGTGGTGAGGACGCCTTCGGCCACTTTGCCGCCCAGGCCGGCGAGAATTTCGGGGAGTTTGCGGCCGTGGCCCAGCTCCTGGCCTACGGTGCGGTTACGGCTGAGCGAGCCGGTGCAGGTAAGGACCAAATCGCCGACGCCGGAGAGGCCGGCGAGGGTTTCGCGGCGGGCGCCGCAGGCTACGGCAAGGCGGGTGATCTCGGCGATGCCGCGGGTCATGAGGGCAGCGGCGGAGTTGTAGCCCAGGCCGACACCGGCGGCGACTCCGGCGGCGATGGCGATGACGTTCTTGAGCGCTCCGCCGAGTTCGACGCCGATCACATCCGTCGAAGTGTAGAGGCGGAGGGCCTCCGAGGAGAGTTCTGTCTGGATGCGGGCGGCGATGGCCTGGTCCTCGAAAGCGACGGTGATGGCGGTGGGCTGGCCCTGGGCGACTTCCAGGGCGAAGCTGGGGCCGCTAAAGG
>JBAVYF010000668.1:0-2956 GCA_049698655.1 Occallatibacter sp.
CGAAGGTCTGAGCAAAGAGATTCTCGAAAATGATCGAATAGGGAATGCCGATGGGCCTCAGGTTCTTCATGGAGCGGCGCAGAATAAGCGAGCTAATATGCTGGTTGCCAGTGAACTTGATCTGGCCCACTTTGACCGTGGGGCCTTCCTTGATGTTGAAGTTCACCTGCACCGAGGCCGGCGGGATGGTCTTGACCTCTGTTTTGATCGTGGCAAACTGGTGGCCGTGCTCGGAGAGAATATCCTTGAGGACAGTCTCGGCCCGCTTGATTTTCGTTGGGTCGTACTGGCTCTCCACGGAGAGGCCGACCTTCTCCTTCTTAAAGCGGTCGAGCACGTCAGACTGAGAGACGGCGTTGAGCCCTTTGTAGTTGATCTCGCGGATAGTGGGCCTCTCCCGGACGAAGATGTTCAGGATGATGCCCTTTTCCGAGTCCTCGCGCTCGATGCGCACATCGTCGAAGTACGATGTGTTCCACAACGAGTTGAAATCGCGCTCGATGGAGATCGGGTCGTAGGTGTCGCCGGGGTGGGTAAAGAGCCGGGCCAGCACGGTTTCTTTGGGGATGCGCCGGTTGCCGATGACCCGAATCGACTCAATAGTCTGCGGCTGCTGGGCCAGGGCCGCGCAGGCGGTGAGCGCCAGGGCGAGCAAGATCATCGTGCGCGCCAGGCGGCTCGTAATCCGCAAGGCGCGGGAGAGGGAAACGTGCTTGATCTTCACCGGGCGGGGGCCCTGCGCTGAGCACATGTACTGGTGCGGTCCATAGTTCGCCATCAGGTTCGGCTTCACGGGAAGAATATCGACACCCTCGCTGCTGAAAAATCTGATCCTGCCTATAGGAAAGACCAATTTTACCACCCCAGCGACGCAGACCTGTCGCCGGGGACTCCGGCTATATTGGAACACGGCCACCCCGCCCAAACGGCCGTGCCGTTCTTGGGCTCGGAAATTATGTCTCTCCCAGAATCACCCAGCCGCGCTTGCCGCCCTCGGCCTCGGGCCGGCTCCTAACCACCCCAGCGACGCAGACCTGTCGCCGGGGACCTCGGTTGACTAGAACCTATTCCACAGTCTAACGGACGCAGGCGGGTTGGGGCGTCTTTCCGTGCCGCCAAACAGCGCAACGTTCACTTTTAGACGCAGGCCGGGCGCAGAGGACATCTTTTCCCGGCGAAGGTTATAGATTGAAGGCCTGGTCGACAGCCGCCAGGGTGTTCCGCGGCCGGCATCTTTCCCGGAGCAAACTATCGTTTGAGAATTAATCGGCGAATTTTTCTGTTTTTCCCCGCTCCGTTTGGCCCCTGCGGTATGCTTCTCCGTATCCAGGCTGCAATCCGGCCTTAACCGGCGCGTGGAACAGGCCTGGCCGGAGACAGCCAACGAATGGAGGCAGAGGTGCGCCGAAATCTTCCCATGATCCTGATCCGGGTGATTGTCGGCCTGGTGTTTCTGGTGGAAGGCAGCCTCAAGTTTCTGCGCCCCGAAGAGTTAGGCACGGGGCGCTTCGCGGCGATCGGGCTGCCCTTCGCTCATCAGTTGGGGCCGGTGGTGGGTGGCATCGAGATAGTCGGCGGCGCGGCCATCCTGCTGAACTTCTACGCCGGAGATGCCGCGCTCGCGCTGTTGGTGGTCATCGCCACAGCCCTGGTTACCACCAAACTTCCCATCCTGCTGGGCAGGCCGCTGGGGCCATTTCCGCTGGAAAGGCTCAAGGAGTATGGCTGGCTGAGCTTTTTCCACCAGGCGCGCATCGACCTGTGCATGGTCTTCGGCCTGCTGGCCGTCGTGATCGACTCAGGCCTGAAGGTGGGCCGAAGACGGCGCTGGTACCAGAGCGGGTCAAACTGAGCTGCCTGAGGTCAGCCGTCGGGCCGCGATGCCGGGCGGCCCATCCTTGCGACATTCCTGCTGTTGCCGCAACGATGGGACAGGCGAGAACGCCCACAGCCTACTCCACTGGTCCGGCCAGATAGAAGACGTAAACCAGCAGGGCCACGCCGATGAGGCCGGGAATCAGGCCGACAAAGGCCACCTTGGGGCCAATAAGAAACCAGAAACAGATAAACAGTCCGATGCCCAGACCGAGGTTGATCAGGCCGCCGATCTTCTGGCCTTCGCGAGCTTTGATTCGCTTCAGATGCTCCTCTTCCCGCAGCAGATCGATAGCCGCCTTGGCGCCCTCGCCCGACGACTCGGTGATCCGCCGAAGGTTCTCCGCCTTATAAAAAGCCTCGCGCTCCTTTTGCCGGGTGCCGAACCAAACGGCGAAGGTGACAAACGTAAACACCGACAGGATGGCCACTATCGGAATCAGAATGGCGAAGATCGGGACCAGAACACCAACTTTATCTTCCATCTCTTCCTCCTTGCCGGGGTATTTCCCCATGCGATTGGTAGGACAGCCGGGGCGCGCGGCCGGTTGCAAAATTTCACAAATCGAGCGACCGGCGAGAAAATGCAACCAGAGCGGGCGAGAGCCGGTCTTACCTGCCGCAGAGGAACGACCCCAGAATGAATCTCCCAACCAGCGCCGAAGCCGATCTCGCCGACGTCGCCCGCGTTCTGGCCGGCGACGCGCGCGGCTTCGAGGAGATCGTCCGCCGCTGGCAGGGGCCGCTGATCAACATGGCCTGGCGCTATTGCCGCGATCGCGGGCGCGCCGAGGAGATGGCT
Organism: Occallatibacter sp.; assembly: GCA_049698655.1. GTDB lineage: Bacteria > Acidobacteriota > Terriglobia > Terriglobales > Acidobacteriaceae > Telmatobacter. The sequence goes on from JBAVYF010000668.1 coordinate 2,678, forward strand.
CAGGAGGCCTTTCTGCGCGCCTGGCGCGGGTTGAGTCATTGGCGGCAGGAGGGGAGCTTTTCTACCTGGCTGTTTGCGCTGGCGGCGAACGTCTATCGCACGGAGTTGAAGCGGTTTCCCACGGAGACGTTGCCGCTGGAGGCTGCGCCGGAGCCTGCGGGAGCGGCCACCCAGCACAATGAGCTGGCCGCGCAGTTGAGCCACGATGCCGTGCATCGCGCCGTGCTGGCCCTGCCGCTGCGCTACCGCGAGCCGGTGGTTCTTTACTATTTTCATGAG
>JBAVYF010000669.1:0-12208 GCA_049698655.1 Occallatibacter sp.
CACGACGCGGCGATCGCGGTTAGAATCACCACGCCGGTCCAGATCAGTATGGTTGGCCGGATCCAGATGCGGAAGCGGCGATCCTGTGGATAGTGTACGGCTCTGTGCGCGGCGTCGAATGAAACCATGGTCCCTCACCGGATGAACCGGACCGTTCGCCTTGCCTTCCCGACTACCTGGCAATTGCGTACCACCGGGTTTTCGGGCGAGTAGTCCGCCCTTGGCCCAGCCCTTAGACTGGGGCTCCCTTCGTTAGCGGCATCTTCGCATTAGTGTGGGGGGTCACCGCCATAAAGACCGGCCGCCCCAGCAAAAATGTGAGCGAAAGATTGGCCGCAAACAGCAGCACCGCGCTCAGTTCCAGCACGCCCGAGACGGGCAGCACCTTCCATGCAATCGAAGTCAGCCCTTCATAAGCCAGCGGCTCGGAAAAGACGCGCAGCGTGCAGCCCGTTTGCAGAAGCAACAAGCTCAGAAACATCAGTCTCTTGCTGAAGAGAGCCTGCACCTCGGCAAAATGCGGGAGGATGCGCGGCCCGATCGAGAAGACCATCGTTGCCGCAAAACCAACCGTCAGAGCATGACGCGATGCGCCCCAGATGCCTCCGTGCTGGTCTGCCTGCGCCGCCCAGATGCTCATCAGGCCGGCGATGATCAGCCAGCCGTAGGCCATGCGGATGAACCAGGGAAAGCTGGGATGAATCCCCAGAACCTTGGCCGGCGAGTGCGAGCGGCGCGTAAGCTGAAGCGCCCAACCGATCGTCACCGCGCCAGAAGCCAGCAGAATTGTCGCAATCCCGCTCCAGCCGGCGAGGCCCGAGAGCACGCCCAGAATGTCCAGCGCAAGAGCCAGCCGCATCAGCCGTTCATTCGGTTGGTCGATGCCGAGAAACGCCGGAAGCCAGCGCGCTGAAAATCCCCACACCACCGGAACCAGCAGCCCCCAGCCCATCAGAACCAGGTATCTCTGATCCAGCCCGTGCGGAAATGCCGGCTCGGCGCCGCGCGCGGAAAGGTAGACGCATTCCACGAAATTGAAAGCCAGCGTCGCGAAAAACCCAACGGTGCTTACGAGCACGGAGATCATCCAGATGGGCATCTTCGCTTTCGCCGCGCCTGTCTGCGCCGTCTGCGGCCGCTTGTGTCCCGACGCCCCTTTGTAAAACACCAGCCAGGCCGCCAGCTCCATGCCCGCGGAAAGCGGCAGCAAAATCCTCAAGTGCCAGCCGTAGATGCTGGTGGACCATCGCAGCGCCACGCCCAGCGTCCACACAACGAAGCAGGCGAGTTGCAACCGGACGGCAGTGCGCCCCTTAGCGGGCTGCGAGTAGAAGCCGATGCCGAGAATGAAGCTGCCAATCCAGCCGAAGACCTGAGCGTGCCCATGGCCTTGCATCCATGCCGCGGGCAGCGGCCCAATGCCGCGATTCGCGCTGATCGCCATCAAATTGGAAAAACCCAGCAGCGTGCCCGGCAGCGCCATGAAAAAAAGTCCGCTGAAAATCCAGGCGCGCAACATCAGGCTCTTGTGCCGGTCGCGCTCCGCAGCCGGTACGCTGCGCTCGTCTGGCCTACTTGGCTCAACGGCCTGGGGAATGACCTCTGTGACCATCGTTATCTCCTGCGCTCGGCAGATGCAACCTGCTCCGCGTCGGTGGAAAGGGAAGCCTTACCCCACCAACCTAGCCGCCATGCGGCTCGATCGCAGTAACTTATGTCACTTGCAGAATTAAAAAATCAGACGGAACTCGACCACGAGAGATAGCCCTACTTCATCACCCGCTTATAAAACGGCGCTGGAATCTGCTTTGCCCGCACGCGATTGGCGCGAACCTGGACCAATACATCTGCGCCGCTTGCAGCCACGCCCACCGGCAGCAGAGCAAAAGCGATGTTGGTCTTTAGGAACGGCGCGGGTGAGCCGGAGGTGATGGTGCCGATCTCGTTGCCCACCAGGTCCAGCACTGGGTACCCGTCCCGGCCAATCCCGCGCTCCGCCATCTCCAGAGCCACCAGCTTGCGCTTCGGCCCGCCAGAGGCTTGCACCGCCAGCAAAGCTTCGCGCCCCACAAATTCGCCCTTGTCCAGCTTGAGCCAGCGCTCCAGGCCGCCCTCGAAGACATTCACGGAGTCTGTGATCTCGTGCCCGTAGAGCGGCATGCCCGCCTCCAGCCGTAGCGTATTGCGCGCGCCCAGCCCGCAGGGGCGAATGTTGAACTCGCGGCCCGCATCCAGCAGCGCGTTCCACATCTTCTCCGTGGTCGCCACGTCGCCGGGCAGGTAGATCTCAAAGCCGTCCTCGCCGGTGTAGCCGGTGCGCGTAATCAGCACGTTGGGCACGCCCGCCACTTCGCCCCAGGTGAACCAATAATTCCGGATCGCCGCCAGATCAACCTTAGTCAGCTTTTGTAGCGTCTCCAGCCCGCGTGGTCCCTGCACGGCCAGTTGCGAGTAGCTCGCCGAGTCGTCCGTGATGCGAACATCCGGCATGGTTCCGGCGTGGGCCATAATCCAGGCGTAATCCTTGTCCTTGTTGCCTGCGTTGACCACCAGGAGGTAGTTGCTTTCGTCATCGCGGTGGACCAGCAGGTCGTCCACAAAGCAGCCTTCCGGCGTGAGCAGCGCGGAGTAGTGCGCCTGGCCGTCTTTCAGCCGCGAGGCGTCGTTCATCGTGACGTGTTGCACCGCGGCCAGCGCGCCGGGGCCGCGAAACCAGATCTCGCCCATGTGGCTCACGTCGAACAAGCCCACGCTGGTGCGCACGGCCACGTGCTCGGCAATCAGCCCGCCACCGGCCACGGGGTCCCCGGCGACGGGTCCTTGTCGCTGGGGTGTGTATCCCGGATACTCGACCGGCATATCCCAGCCGCCAAAATCCACCATCCTGGCCTTCAACGCGCGGTGGGCGGCGTTCAGGGCGGTCTTCTTCAGCGGGGAGGCGACGGGCGAGCTCGAATCGGACATAAGTCTTCCTTTCAGCAATGCTGCTGCACCCTGCCTACGATAATGACGTACCGGCTCCGGGGTCAAACCCGTCGTTTCGGTAGGACGGGAGAGACCTCTCGCATCTGCTGGGAACAAGAAAAAGGGCGCGTTTCCGCGCCCTTTCTATTTCAGAACAGAAGGTACAGGCTGACTACGAGTGCAAGACCAGGCCGGACGGCTTGTTCTTGCGAAACAATGCAAATGCCAGACCGAGAAACCCTGTGCCCAGCAGCAGCAGAGATGAGGGTTCCGGAGTGGCGTTGGAGCTGATGTCAGAGGTGAGTACGGCAGGACCTCCGTTGACCTCAGCGTAGATAACCTCGAACGAGTAGGTGCCGGTTGTAGGCACCGTGAAGGTCGATGTGTCAGCGGCAGTGGCTCCTGGGGAATTGATTGCCGTGATTGTGCCGCTGCCGTTGGTGAGGTAGAGCATCATCCCGTCGTCATGGGTGAATTCGTAGGTTGTGCCGGCCGTGAGCGAGGTGAAGCCAGTGAACACGAAGACACCGTTGTTGATGTTGTCGGTTCCTGCACTGCCCAGGCCTGAGACAGTGTCTCCGCCAGCGGTCAGGAAGTTATAGAGATTGACATCGCCCGAGACCCCCGAATTCGGGAGGTTGAAGCTAAAGACGTTTCCGGAGGTGCTGTTCACCGTGAAGGTTACGGTAGGGGATGCGGGTGCGGTTAGAGGTGCGCTGTAGAGACCCAGTGTGGTGTAGGGCCCCAAATTCTGGTAGTAGAAAGCGCCCGTAACGCTGTCAGCGCGGGCGGTTCCTGCGAGACACATGGATGCGGCGAGTACCGCTCCAATAACTGCTAGCTTGCCGGACTTCATGTTTCCTCCTGTTGCGGGCGCCCTCGCGGGCGCTTGTGCTGCTCACACCCTTTGCGAAGTGCCGGCCAAAGAGTAGGAGCTAAGATTTCAAGGTCTGCTCGGCTAATCTCGCAAAATATGCAATGCCTGGGAAGCCATTCGCACCGAGATTCGCTTCGCACCGCCTTTGGAGCATTGGCTCCGCCGTCACCTTTCCACCGCTTTGGGGGAATTCAGGGGAAAGCGGAAAATTCGAGCCTTACCTCCCATTCCGAGGAACAAGAGGCACAGGCTGACTACGAGTGCAAGACCAGGTCGGACGGCTTGCTCTTCCGAAACAACGCGAATGCCAAACCGAGAAACCCGGTGCCAAGCAGCAACAGGCTCGAAGGTTCTGGCACGGGTGGCCCTCCCGGTGTGGAGTATGACGACGGCGATCCGACGCCGATAAAGGTCTGCGGGGTGATGTCGCCTACGACAGGGGTAAAGATTGTGAAATCAGCCGCGACCACGCTGCCGTAATTTGCTTCGGCGAGTGCCAACTGCTCCCCTGCGGCTGGTGAGTCGTAACTGAGCAGCGTTGAACTGCCCTCGGTGGTGGGAAACAATGACCACGCGGCTACATTATCTGCGATGGCATTGCCGGGATTGGCAGCGGCATCGTTCAACAGCCACGCAGCTTCCAACTGAGCCGTGGTAGTGGGAGTGGATTCTGTGACATCCCACGTTTCGCCCACGGATACATGGTTGTCGAAACTCAGACACAGCATATCCACAGATGGGGCACCATCCACACTGAGATAGTATGGATAGGCATAAACCCCAGCTACCGTATTGGTGCCTAGCCCGGTTAAAGTGAGGGTGATGGGGTCGGCTTTAGCCGCCGAAGCAAGCGCAAGGGCCGTTGCCAATGCGAGTAAAGCTACTGTGAATTTCCGCATACTTCCTCCTACTACGGGTGATGGGTGATGGTTCTGTCCACACCCCTTTGCGAAGTACCGGCCAAAGGGTAGAAACTAAGATTTCACCGTCTGCTCGGCGAATCTCGCAAAATATGCAATGCCTGGGAAGCCATTCGCACCGAGATTCGCTTCGCACCGCCGTTGGAGCATTGTCTCCGCCGTCACCTTTCCACCTCTTTGGGAGAATTTAGGGGAAAGCGGAAAATTAGAGTCTGACCTCCCATTCCGAGGAACAAGAGGTACAGGCTGATTACGAGTGCAAGACCAGGCCGGAAGGCTTGTTCTTCCGAAACAACGCGAATGCCAGACCGAGAAACCCAGTGCCCAGCAGCAGCAGGGATGAGGGTTCCGGGGTTTGTGTGAGATTGGCTGAAAAGTCAACGCCCGCGGCGCTAAGGCCGGTCTGCGCGTCAATGATCTCCAGAGTGTTTGTGCCAGAATTCAGCAGAATGCCACTTAGCGAAATCGTATCCACCGTGGTGCAGTTCGGCTCGTTATTCGAGCAATGATTGTCGTTGCCAATGGCGCCAAAAGGAACGATAACCACGCCGTTCAACAAAATCTCCGCCGTGTCATCGGCCATCACGTTGATGGTGCCGCTGTAGGGCGTGGCCCCGCCAGCAGCGGTGAAGGTCGTCGAGTAGTAGTAGAAGCCGTTTGGATCGACAACGGTTCCATCGGAACCGGAACCCGCGGGACCGGTGTACGGTGAATTGGAAACCCAGCTTGTGCCGGCAATCGCAGACGTCCAGACTCCATTGGAAGCGACGTCATAGCTGGACGACGAAGTGCTTGCTGTCGTGGGGCTTGTCGGGGCTACCAACGTTGTCGCGTAGCCGGCGTTAAGCGGGGCGGTCCCCAGGTATTTCAAAGTGCCGTTGGTGAAGTTGCTGGTTCCACCGCTGCTGTTGAGAGTGATGCTGTCGGCGTATGCCACTGACGCGAGCGCCAGTAACAACGCAGGGAAAATTGCAACTTTCAAAATCGTCTTCACTTTTCCTCCTACACTCGTTCTTGGGTCCGCGCTCCGGCTGGTTGGTGTGCCAGACGGTAACCGGGGTTAAAGGAGATCGACGACGGTCTACGAACGCCTCTGCGCGAACGAGATGGCACAGATTAGTTCGTTCCCGAATTCCACAATTCCTCTACCGGGAGCAAGAGCATAAGTACCCATAATTGGGTACAGCCTTGGTCGGGCTGCCAAATAGACAGCGCAAGCGCATAGCCCGAATAGCGGGATGAATACATGCGCAAAAAACTGATGAAATCTCCCAAACCGGGGGACGGTTATCGAGAGGCCCAAGTCGAAGTTGGGGGAACTTCGTAGAAGTTGGGGAACTTCCCAATGGGTATAGAAAAAATAGTCGGCCAACGGCCTCAGTGTCAAGCGATATTTTCGTATTCTGATTCTTATGTGTAACCATCGGACTAACTGTACAGTTAGGTAACAGAAACTCCCTTTTAAGTAACAGAAACTCCCCTTCAAAGTAATAAAGACTAGTTACTTGCTAGTGACGGCATGGTTACCGTCCTGTAATGCCACTGGTTACTTCCATATTATTGTGCATTATGCCGCGATCAGGACAATGTTCGAGGTCTCACCAACAGTCGGCAGACGATCTGAATGAACCCGGAGCAATCTGTCGCCATGGATGTTTTGAGCAAAGCCGAAATTGCTTCCCTCTGCTCGCATAGCGCCTATTGTGCTTACGGTAATCCATCTCAAGAGAAATCCAGAAGGGGCGTGAGGCATCTATGAGTGGCGTATGCCGCTGCCTTACCGCTTCCGCGCCCGCCAGAACGAGCTCACTCCCAGATAGAGAAAGACCGCCATCATCGCGGCCGAAGCCACGAATTCGCGGTGGCCGGATCCGTGCGCATAGCTCGCCCGGTACTTCCAGAGGAACGAAGCGCTGACCACCACAAACAGGAAGAAGAAGGCACCCGTCACCTCCAGCCACAGGATGCCGCCCACCCGGCGAAAAGGACGCAGAAAACCGCCCACGCCGCGCGCCACGCCCTTCGTCGTCCGTCCGGCCGCGCGCCCGCGCACCTCAGCGCCCGCAACCGCTTGTGGAGACGGTCCGGTTGTGGCCGGCGGTGATCCGGCATTCTGCGCGCCGGCAGCCATACGCTGGCCGGCGATACGCCCGGCAACCCGCAGCCCAATGCCCAGGGCGCGCCCGATGGTCTGAGGTTTCATTCCGATATGATGGTAGCAGCGGCGGTTGCCGAACCGCTTTTTAGCTGTCCACTGCTGATTGGCACTTGCTCCCGAACGGCTACGGAAGTAAGGTAGATAAATCCCGTGCTGCGTCCCGCGCTTGCCCGTCGCGCCGGTCGCCGCCCCTGGAGGTACCCATGACAACCCGTATGCGCGAACTCATTCAGCAATTGGGAGAGGCCATCCATGAGGCGGTCACCGAGAACGAGCAGATCGCCGGCGTCGTCCAGGACATCCGCAAGCACGGCTTCGACGTGCTGCTGATGCTCGAGGCCACCATCGCCCTCAACGACATCGCTGCCAGAGGTGCCGAACAAGTTGAAGTCCCCGCTGGCCATAACGGCGCCGAACTGTCCTTCACCCAGAACGATCTCAGCTTCCTCCGCTCCCTGCGCATCTCCGTTGCCGGTGAGCAGGAAAACGCCGCCGGTACGGACTCCGCGTAGCCTGCACGCCCAAATCGGATGCCAACTTCACGCCTTCAGGTTATAAACGACATTCCTGACCAAACTTCGCTACAAGTCCTTGCGCATAAGTCTTGCGAGATGTGAACAGTCGTCTCCAGCTTAGGCGAAGTTGGTAAGTTATAAAGAAACCAGAGTAGCTGTACCTAGAGGCAACCCGCCAAGTGGATTTTCCCTCAAGAAAAAGCCCCCTGGAATACTTTTAGCAAGAGCTCTTTACTCTGGTTTCGATCGAGCTGCGTTTTTGGGATTCGCACATCCGTGTTACTTGCCGATCAGGCTGCGCGCAATCGCGTCCAGCATGCCGTTGAGGAAATTGATGGACTCGGGAGCGGAGTAGCGGCGGCCGATTTCGAGAGCTTCGTTGATGACGATGGGGAAGGGCGTGCCCTTGAAGCCGAGCATCTCGCCGACGGCCATGCGTAGCAGGTTGCGGTCCACGGCGGGCATGCGCTCCAGCCGCCAGTGCTTGGAGTTGGCGACGAGCAGCTCGTCGATCTGCTCCTGGTGCTCGACGGCCACGCGAAAGAGGTCTTCGGCAAAGCTGCGCACCTCGGGCTCGACCTCGTCGGCGGCCTTCCAGAAGTTGGCGCGGACCTGGTCCGGCGTTTGCTTGCCGATGTCCGCCTGATAGAGCATCTGCATGGCCAGCTCGCGCGATTTGCGGCGCCCCGAAGTGTGATGGATTCCGGCGGTCAAGCAGAACCGCCTTCTACCCCACGGACGAAGACCTGTCCGTGGGGGCCCCGGCCTCGCCCCACGCCGCCAGGTTGGAGCTTGCGAGTGAGGCTGACCATCTCGATGGCTGCCAGGGCAGCTTCAAATCCCTTGTTACCGGACTTGATGCCGGCGCGGTTGAGGGCCTGCTCCAGAGTCTCGCAGGTGAGCACGCCAAAGCTGTGGGGAATGCCCGTCTCCTGCTGCGATTGGCCGATGCCGCGCGCTACTTCGTTGTAGATGGCCTCGTAGTGGGCGGTTTCGCCGCGCAGTAGGCAACCGAGGGGGATGATAGCGTCTACCCGGCCTGCATTGGCCACAGTGCGGGCGGCGGCCGGTATCTCCCATGCGCCGGGAACGCGGACAACCTCAATGTCGGCTCGCTTTGCGCCGCTGCGCAGCAGGGCGTCTAGTGCGCCTTCAAGCAGCCGCTCGGTAATGACCGCATTCCAGCGAGCGACGACGACGGCAAACTTCATGCCCGCGGCGGAGAGGTCGCCCTCGACGGCCACCGGCTTGCCCATGAGCGGATCGGTCCAGGCCCAGAAGCTGACGGCGAAGCCCGGCTCCGGCTCGACGGTAAAGAGGCGCGACTTCCAGTGAGTTTCCGCGATGGCGGAGAGGCGCGCGACGGCCTGCTCGCCCCCTTGCGCGCGCAGCCAGGTTGCGGCGGCCTGATGGACGGCGTCCAGAGCGGTCACCTCCACCAGCACATCGGCGGTGGAAGGAAACTGGCCGTCCACAAATTCGAGATTGCCCAGCGGCGCCAGGAACGATGCGCCGTGACTGTTTTCTTCATCCCACCCTTTGCCGGGAGCAAATCCCAGCGCGGAAAAGAAGCTCGCCAGCCTGTCATAGGTGGTTCTGCTGCCTGTAGGCCGAAGAAAGGAAATCCCCTTGATCATGCTTTGATTCTATCGTGTGGGAGCGAGTCAGCAAGTCGGCGAGCCAGCGGGTTGAGTGGACGAATTGGGATTCGATTGAAAAACAGAAAGGCTGGCGTTCGGCCGGCCTTCATGGCTTGCTGCTTGCTGTGCCGCGGGCTACGTTGTGGAGCGCGGCTTGACGGCGATGGCCGTGGCCGGAACGATGGCGGTGCCGGGGTTCGGTCCAGAATACGCGCAGCCGGCGTCGGTGCCACCGGCGGAGACGGGTGTACAAGAAGGCAGGTCGGGACTGATCTGTTGCGTGTCCGCATTGGCCGGGTTGCTGGTGACCAGGGGAACACTAATGTAGTGGATCATGTTGTCACCCGCGGTGGAGACAAAGAAGAGCTTGTCGTCCGGCGTAAAGGCGCCGGCCAGGGGAGCAGTGATATTGGCCGCCGAGCTTCCCTTGAACGGGACATAACCCACGGTGCCGGCGCCCGGCACGTAGTATGGCAGCGAGACGCCGGTAGTGGCGCCGGTTGTGGGCGGGGTATAGGTGATGAAGGCCAGGTTGGAGGCAGGCGAGGGCACCACCTGATTGACGGCGGCGGCATCGGCAGTGATCGGCCCAGGCTGGCTCAACGTGGTTTGAAGCACCAGCGGCGAGAGCGTATCGCCAAGAACGAGCGGATAATTGGGGTTCGCTTCTGGAGGGAGGCAATTGTATGCGGGAATGGTGACTCCGATGTCGGACAAGGTGATGTCGCTGCCGGAGGTCGATGCGCCGAGGATGTGCTTTCCATCGGTGGTGGCGGCCAGAATATCGGTCTGCGCGGCCACCGTATTGTCAGGAGATGGCCCTTGTGGATAGAAACTCATGTTGGCGTAATTGCCAACCGTGCCGGATGGGCACCAGGTATGGGCTACGGTGGAGCTTCCGCTAAGAAACGCGCCGACGCTGGGAATGGTAATGGCCAGGCTCTGAGAACCGCCGGTGGTCGTGCTCAAATCGTAGGTGGTCCAGCCGGTGTTCACGTTATAGATGTAGAGCGTGTCAGCGTGGGGGGCGCCCAGGGCCGCGCTGTCGGTGACATAGAGCGTCGCCGAGTCGGGGGTCCATGCGGCGGCCGTACCCATGCCGCCAAAGGTGATGTAGCCGCCGCCGGCGGTGCTATATAGATAAAAGAGTTGGCGCACCTGGTCGTTGATGAGCAGTTGCGTGTTATTCGGCGATACGGCCAGCACTACGCCGGGAACGGCTGTGGTCTGCGTGGTAAGCGCGTTGGAAGAGGTGCTGTACACCATCAACTCGTGGGGGGAGCCGAAATAAAGATTGTTGCCCAGCCGGTCCATCACCATGGACGTTGGCACGTAAGGCAGGCGCACCGTGGAGCCGACCGTGCCGGTGAGCAGATCAACGGGGATGATGTACTGCGACTGGCCGGGAGACGAGAACCAGACGTAATCGCTGGCAGTGCCGGGGGTGGTGATGGTGACCGGGTTGGAGGCAACGGGCAGGCCGGTGCCATACAAGCCGATCTCATTGGTGGGGGATGGATTGCATGAGGATGGCTGGCAGATGGCATAGACCGAAGCCACACCGGGGAAGGCGGTTGTGATGGAACCAGCGCTGCCCGCCGAAATGTCGATTGGGTCGGTGGACTGGTAGGTCAGGGAGAGGCCGGTGATGGGGTTTCCGTAGGTGTCGGTGGTGTTGGTGACCAGATTCTGTGTCACTCCCTGGGTGATGGTGCCCGAGGTGCTGCCGTTGGCTAAGGTCACCGAAATCGATTTCGGCGGGCAAGTGGAGATGTAGCCGGCCGAAGAGCCCGAGCCGGCCACCGAGGCAGTGATGACGGTGGTACCCGGCTGCTCCGCGGTGATGGTCACCAGGTTTGTGCTGGTGTTGGTGGTTATCGAAGCGACGCTCGATGTACCCACCGAGTAGCTGAGTGTGCCGACGGCGGCCGTGCAACTGGGGACAGAGGTTACGCCGGTTGGCAGCGGGCAGGCAAAGTTGCTGGTCACCGAAGACGGCGCGCACAGCAGAACCTGCTGGTTGCTGCCATTCGCGTAGCAAGCCTGAGCGTCGAGCGTGGCCTGCTGTCCCTGTGAAAAGCACTGTTGCCCGGATCCGGACAAGGGGGACGTGACCAGACTGATGGAGGTCACCTGGGCATGCACGAACACCTCCACCGGATTGGAGGTCACCGATTGAGCGGAGGCCGTGATGTAGGCCGTGCCGTAGGGCAGACCGCCGGTCGAAGGCAATGGATTCGGAGGACTGCAGATGGTGTAATTGGCGATGCCGCCGCCCGAGTTCCGGTTCCAGGTTCCGGCGCAGATGTTGCCGGTCGGAGAGATATCCACCAATTGGTTGTTGGTGGTGCCGTAGGAGTACGAACTGGCACTGGCCGACGTGCCCTTGCAGGTAAGGGCCGAGGGCGTGCTCACCTGGCGCGTCTGCCCGAAGGCCATGGAGATGCCCGTGGTCGCGGGTTGCATCGTGATCGAGGCCACATCCGTGACCTTCATCCCGTAGCCCAGGCCATTGCAATAGTTAGCGCCCGGGTTGCGGGTGCAGCCGGAAATCGAAATCCCGGCTGGAATGGCCAGGCTTAACAAGCAAACAAGCGTCAAGAACCGCCGCATGAATCCTCCCCGCCCCGCCTTGTCGAACTGCGGAGCGGTCACTCCCGATACCATCGGGGAAAATTGGGTTATCGCGAACTTCCCATCGCCGCTGCCCGCGTTTGCCGGTGGCGAGTGGCTCTTTCTTCCGGGGTACCAAGCGACAGGTCTTAGTCGCTGGGGTGGAAGTACAAGCCCTCTTATGCGGCACCCAAAAAGGGGGACGAAAATTGGGAAGGCGCTCTCTGGAGCGGTCCGTCAACACGCGATGCTGGTCTGCCGCCGGTGAAATCCGCTCAAATGACCGGTTCCCGGCGCCACTCTTACCCGGCAGCCGGTTAACGAAACGTGCTCTCAAAACTCCAAAGAAAAGTGTATCAGGACGGGGTGGCAACCGGCATCAGGCTCTCTTGGCGCACTCCTCCGTCCCCTTTCAAATAGACTCCCCCGGACTCGGATGGCGAGCAGGTACGCAGGCCAGGATCTGACCCTATGGCGAGGGCGGCAGGTAGCGGGCAAACCACTCGACGGCCCGCTCCATC
>JBAVYF010000670.1:0-1792 GCA_049698655.1 Occallatibacter sp.
ATAGACGGGCATGTTGCAGGTCTGGGAGATTGTAGCGGCCAGCGCAGAGGCAACGGCGGCAGGGTTGGAATATTGCCCATAAGATATCGAGATGGGAACGCCGTTGAGGGTGGCCGTGACGGTTCCCGTGTCCCACACGCCTCCCGAGGACTGCTCACCACCCGTGATGGTGATCGATCCGATTGGAGTTGGAGTGGCAAATGCATCCCCACCCAGGCCCAGCACAACCGCCAATAACAGAATCAAATTGCGAAACGTACGAGACATGCCTTTCTCCCTCAAGCCCGCAGTGCTGCTACTGCAAGGTGACTAGTACCTCGATCACACCCGTGCCGGAATCGAGCGAGCCGAGCGCCTTGCCGATCACCGCTCCCAGCATCTGGGTGCGGTCTGTGCCCTTCATGGCGCGGCCCGGCGTGGAAGAAGATACCAGGAGATCGCCGGGCTTGATGGGACCGTTCTCCGCGCTCACGTTGGCGGGAACAATGCCCACCATGGCCATCGGAACTTCTGACGGACTCTTCGCGGTCGTCTGCCTTCTGCCCACGGTTCCAGGTTTGGTCGAATAGATGCCAGCCACCAGCGTAGAATATGCCTGACTGGCCTTGAGAAACATGCCGGGAGCGCTGGGATCAATGACCAGAAGATCGCCGGGCTCGTAGCTCTTTCGGTTTCCCGCCACATCCACCGATTCAGCGTAGTCACCACCGCAGGTGACTCCGGTATATGCTGTGCTTTGTTTTGTCCCATCCTGGAAGGTGATTGAACCGCCGCTGTTCGCGGTCAGCGTGAAGCTTCCGTTGACTTCCAGCTTCGCGCCGGGTGTCGTCGTGCCGATGCCGACACTGCCGCTGTCCCCGCGAATTGTCATAAAATCGGTAATGCTCGACTGCGCGGTTGGAGCGGTACCAGCCTGGAAAAAACCAAAACTAATATCGCCACTGTTAGGCGCAAAGAGTCGCGTTCTATATCGGCTTGTTAAGGAGGCATAACCCAAATCCATCCCGAAGTTGAATCCTATTGAACTGGGATAAACCAAAATACCAGGATTTAATAATGTCGTGTTCCCGTACGCGTACGCGTTAGTTTGCATATAGTTATTCATACTGGCTGCCGGAGCAGGACGCTGGACTGTCACGCCATTAATGTCGAGAGAATACGCTGGCGCTGTTGTTCCGATACCGACTTTAGCGCCTGATTGGGTTATGACCGAGTTGCCAAGAGTAGCGCTCCCCGTGAAAACCGGTATCGTGTTGGCGGTCCCGCCCGAGGTTGTGACCGTCGTCTGCGCGGCCGCGCTCATCGCGAAAATCGCGATGCAACATGCCATTCCCATTATCTGCTTATGCATGGTTCTCCTGATTCCTTCGCTTTTGGAGGCAAAATTCAACGCCATGATTGTGTTGACTAAAGTTTTTACTTCACCCACCGGAGGGCGTCAAGGTTACGAAATTACTGCGTAAATAGTAACGTTACCAAGGAGGCTGGATACTTGGGATACCCAACCGCCCGGTGCTCATCCCGCAGCCCCTCCCGCCTCCATCTTCAGTCGAATCGCCTCGATGACCTTGCTCACCTGCGGACTCGCTGACTTGCTGACCTGCGCAATCGCCCGCGCCGTTCCAGCGCGTCAAGCTTCGCAAAGGCAGGCGAGACAGGCGAACCGCAAAACATCGCCGCCCCCGTTTGCATAGAATTACCCCGTGGCAGCGCACAATGATCGTATGGGCCGACTCCATCCAAACGACCGTCTCCCCGCCGAAAAAGAGCCAGACACCCACCCCCCCTACCC
>JBAVYF010000671.1:0-1683 GCA_049698655.1 Occallatibacter sp.
GGGCTGTTCCGGAGCCTGAATCTGCTGCTGTTGTGCCGGCGGCGGAGGCGGCGACTCGCGATTCAGCTCGTCCAGCGTTTGCTTGTCGATGAGCGGGTGATTGAGAGGCTTTGGGATAATCTTCGGCCGCGACTCGCGCAGGGCGTCGGGCGGCAGGTCAAGGTAGGAGAGATCCTTGCGCTCCTTGATGGCTTCGAAGGGGTCAATGACCTTGGGCACCTTGAAGATGTAGGTCGGAATCCAGGTGATGGCGGAGAAGAACAGGATGTGGATGAGGAGAGCGAGCCAGAAGCCTTCGCGCAGGCGCGACCAGCGCCGCTCGTCTTCGAGCTCGCCGATCATCTCCAGCAATTCGTGGGTGTTGTAGTCGATCCATCGCGAGCTACTGACGACTGGGGCGGACGGCTCATGCGGTTCCAGGTCGCGCGGTTCCAGGTCGCGCTCAGAGAACGTGTCCAGCCCCAGAATCGAACCGGAGATAGAGGTTTCCCGTACGGGACTGCCAGTTTGCGGACGCGGCTCGGCTGGTCCCTTGGGCTCGTTCACTTCGGCTGGCGCTTCGCTAATCGGCATTCCATGCTGAGGAGCCTCTCAGGGCAGACCCCCCCTAGCCGGCTCTGTATGCAAGTCCTTCCAGTCCATTCTCTCATTTTCGGCAATGAACTGCGCAGGCTGGTGGTTTCAAAGCTTCGCTCCATCGTTCCTCCGGCGATTCAAGCCGCGCCCTTTCAAAACAGGGATTGACCGAAACATCGCCTGCAAGACCACGCCCCGTACAATGATTCTTACTGAATTGACGCAGAAAAAGCCGGAAGGGGATAGGGTTTGAAGCAGTTTTTTGCGCGCATTGCGGCAGAATGGAGACTGGCGATTCTGCCGGCGCTGTTGAAGTGGGGGATCTGGGGCGTGGGCGCGGTTGCGCTGCTCGACTCATCGAGCATTCCCGTGCCCATGGACGCGATTTTGGCCCTCTATGTGTGGAACGACAAGCGGCACTTCTGGCTCTACTGCCTGGTGGCTGCGGCGGGCTCGGCGATCGGCGGGCTGCTGCCCTATGGGCTGGGCCGCGCCGGGGGCGAGCTTTTCCTGCTCAAGCGCGTGGACCGGGCGAAGTTCGAGCGAATGCGCGACCGTTTTCAGCGCCAGGAGTTCCTGGCAGTGATGATTCCATCCATGATGCCTCCGCCGGCTCCCTGGAAGATCTTTGTTTTTGCTTCGGGCGTCTTTGAGATGCGGGTGGGGAACTTCCTGCTGGCCGTGTTCGCGGGAAGGATGGTGCGCTGGCTTGCGCTCTCGCTGCTGGTGCTCAAGCTGGGGCCGGGCGCGGTGGATCTAGTGACACGCCATGCGCTAGCGACCGTTTTGATCGTTGGCGTTCTGGCCGTGCTGGGATTCGCGTGGTGGTGGCGGCGGAAGAAGCGCAGCGGGAAGCTGCTGGAAGACTAGAAGCTGTTTCACAACCACCTCAGATTTCCCGAAAACCTTCCCTCAGTGGCTGAAGCCAGCGATTTCCCTGATTCCTTTACGGCACGGCTGAAGCCGTGCCCTTTCAAAACCAGGTTATGAAACAGCTACGATAGATTACCGGAACAGATACCAGAGTGTAACCGTGCAGATAAACAGCACAATAGCCGCATTGCGGTAGTCGCTGAATCCTCCCCAGGGAGCGGTGAATTCCGCTGA
>JBAVYF010000672.1:0-3383 GCA_049698655.1 Occallatibacter sp.
ACACACATGGCAGCACACAGTCTAATCACAGAAGCGTCGGATGAGATAGAGGCAACGGCCGCCAAGTCAAACCTTCGTACCTATTGCAGCAACCCCGCTCGATGCCTCCATGCCCCACGGTTCGCGCAGGCTCTCGATAGCCTCCCGAAGTCGCGCCGTCAGCTCGTCGGTTTGACGCATCGTCATTCCAGTTGTCTCTATCGGCTCGCCGACGTTCACTGTTAATTCTCCGGGGTAAAAGTGGTGGGTGTGAATCGGCAGCAGCTCGTAAACTCCGCCGAGCGCCAACGGCACCAGCGGAACCTGCGCGCGAATGGCCAAGAAGGCCGCGCCCGAGAGGAATGGCCGCAGTTCGCCGTCCGAGGTCCGTCCGCCCTCAGGGAAGACGAACAGCGGCATGCCGGAACGCAGCGCCCTGGCTCCCGCGCCGAGGCTGGAGAGCGTGGCGTGCGGGTTGGCAGTATCGATCGGCATTTGACCTGAACGGTTTAAGTACCATCCTATGAATGGGATAGACCATAATTGCCTTCTCGCCAGAATACGAAACTGGAAGGGCAACTCAGCGAAGATTACCGGTATATCCATGTATGAAGTGTGGTTACAGGCGTAGACGGCCACGGGGTGTTTGCCCAGATTCTCCGCGCCGGTCACCTTGATCCTGGACCCGGAAACCCATACCAAGGCTCGCGCCCAGATTCGCGCGATCCCGTGCTGCGCATTGCCTTTCTTGTCCACAGTTGAAACCAGCAGTGAAAGGCTTCCGAAGGCCGCAGTGATCAGGGCGAAGAGCGGTGACTGGATGAGGTTCGTGCGCCATCGATAGATACGGGGGAGCGGATTGGGACGCGGTCTCATTATTCGAAGCCTCCCGCGAAGAGCAGCGAACGCGCCTCGCCCACCAGGTAAACCGACCCGGAGACCACCACCACCCCGCTCTGCCCACGCTCCCTGGCCCATTGCAAAGCCTGGCGGACGGAGCCGGCGCTGAGGGTCGAAGTTCCCGTTGCCCTGGCTGCAGCTTCCATATCTTCTATCGCGGCGGCGCGGGCCGAGTGGATGGGCGCGAAGATCACCTGGTCAAAGAGCGGAAAAAGAATCTGCGCCATCTCGGCCACCGGCTTGTCGCGCAGGCAACTGAAGATCAGCAGGCGCCGGTGGCGCTCTTCACTCAACAAGTTCGTAAGTCCTAAGTAGAGCGCCCAGGCTCCGGCGGGATTGTGCGCCACATCCAGAATCCATTCCACGCCGCCTGCCTCGACGCGGCCCTGCTTGATGTGTTCCAGCCGCCCCGGCCAGCGCGTCTGCCGGATGCCCTCAGCGATGGCCGCCGGGGTGACAGGGAAGCCGTGCACCGAGGCCAACTCCGAAGCCGCGGCAATGGCCAGGGCGATATTTCTTTGTTGATGCGCGCCGGTGAGCGGCGAAGCAACCTCAACCGTCGCGCCCAGAGCCTCGACGGAATAGGAAGCAACCGGGCCCGCACCGGTCAGCGGCATGAAGGCCGACGCGTTGACCGCACGCACGCCCAACTCCGTTGCTGCTTCGCCTAACGCCTGGTTGGCCTCCGGGTGCTGAGAGAGCGTAATCATCGTCCCGCCCCGGCGCAGAATGCCGGCCTTCTCGCGCGTAATCGCAGTAATGGTCGAGCCCAGCCATTCGGTGTGGTCGAGCGAGATGTCGGTGATGATCGAGAGCAGCGGATCGACGACGTTGGTTGCGTCCAGCCGGCCACCCATCCCCACTTCGAGCACTGCCAACTCGACTTTCTCCTCGGCAAAGTAGAGCATCGCCTGCGCGGTCAGAATCTCAAAAAAACTGGGAAGCTGCGGCAGGCTTCCCTCCAACACCAGCTTCTGTGCAACATCATGAACGCGAAAGTAAAGCCGGCCAAAAGCATCGTCGGCAATCTCCGCTCGATCCATGCGAATGCGCTCGTTCACCCTCTCCAGATGCGGAGAGGTGTAGAGGCCGGCGCGCACCCCGGAAGCGGTAAGAATCGAAGCCAGCGTGGATGCCGTCGAGCCCTTGCCGTTAGTCCCGGCAACCAGCATCGCGCGAATCCGGCGATGCGGATCCCCTAGGGCGGCGAGCAGGGTGCGCACCTCATCAAGCGAAAATTTTCGCCGAGGTTGACCGGGCCGCGTATACAGCTCCGGCGCCATGGCATTCAGTTGATCGATGGCGGCGGCGTAAGACATGGAAAGATAAGTATAAGAGGCGCGTCTCAAGCGGCGGGAAATGCGCCTAAAAATCTGGATGTTTAACGTGCGTGGCTTCCCACCCTTTCGCCAGAAAATACGAGAAGCAGGTCCTTCGACTCCGCTGCGCTCCGCTCAGGATGACAGAAAGGATGGGGCATGGAGCATTTTGCGCTGTCGATCTTTTTCATTCCCGCTGTCGCTCGCCGACACGGGACAAATTGCGCCTCACGCGCGCAGGAGCAATTGCAGCGCCTGGCGGGCGTTTTGCAGACATTCGCGCGCTTCATCCTCGGAAAGAAGCCCCTGATGCACCGCTTTCCTGCCGATGTCGTTGACCAGGTTGGCCACGCGGGGAAAGTCCGGATCGAAGCCCGTCATCAGCAGATTGTTGTTCACTTCGTGCAACAGATTGCCGAGCGTGTCGGTGTTGCGGTAGCGCGTGCGAATCTGCCCGGTGAGCGCCGCGGGCAGCTTCTGCTTGATGGCCTCCTCGAGAACCGAGCGGCACATGACCGCGCAGGCCGTGTACAGGCCAAAGAAATAGCAGCGGGTTGCTTCGTCCAGATAGCGGTCGGCCTCCTCCGAACTCGGCGCCGCCACCACGCACTCACGTAGATGCGTGGCTCGCTGCACAGCCGGCTCCACGAGTTCCAGCAACTCCAATGCAAATGCGGTGCGCAGCAAATCGTTTTGCTGGCCGTCCAGGGCGCGCTGAATCTCCTGCCATGCCGGCGCGGGCCCTTCGAACCCGGCGTACTGCAGCTTGGTGAGCGAAGTCAGCCGCTGACGCGCGTGCTGGACAAATCCCTGCCGCATCTCCTGCGCCAGCAGCCTCCATCCGGCCACAAAAGCTGCCGAGTCTTGCTCGTAGCGCGCCCACAGTTCGTCGTACACGATGCCCGGCAGCACCTCGCGCAACTGCGCAAACCGCCCTGTCCGCGCCAGTTCGGAGATGGACTCGCAAAACTCTCGCCCCGGCGCGCCCTCGGCCGACATCTGCAGCAGCAGATCCTCCATGCGCCCTATGTTGATTCCCATCCCTGATGCCCTCTCCCGCCGAGTTTATGGCCCACGCTCGTCTATGGCGGAGATAAACACTATTCTTCTTCTGTGCCGCGTACTGGAATGGGAAGCTCTCCCGGCTGCTCCCGTGATCGGAAATTCGTGTATCGCAGCCTACCC
>JBAVYF010000673.1:0-7522 GCA_049698655.1 Occallatibacter sp.
CCGTGTCGCCGACCACGCAGGCATCGTGCAAGGCAGTGCCTTTGGCCTTCAGTTCGACTTCGACGACCTTCTTCGCGTTATCCCAGGCTCCGCCGGCATTGGCCATGAAAATAGCCTGGTAGAGTCCGAAGATGGCGATCGAGATCAGGTAACCGATAAAGAAGAACGGCTCGGTGAACGCGAAGGCAAGGGTTCCGAAGAAGACGGCGAGGAAGATGTTGAACATGCCCTTCTGCGCGTACTTGGTGCAAATTTCCACCACCTTCTTGCTGTCCGTGACCGAGGCCTTCTCCGCGCCTTCCAGATTGATGTTCGCCTTGATGAACTCGACCGCGCGGTAAGCGCCGGTGGTGACGGCCTGCATGGAAGCCCCGGTGAACCAATAGATCATTGCTCCGCCAGTGATCAACCCAAGCATGAACGGCGCGTGCAGCAGAGAGAGGTTCTCTTTGCCAACGGTCAGTCCGTGGGTCAGGGCCATGATGATCGAGAAGATCATCGTGGTTGCGCCGACGACGGCAGTGCCGATCAGCACCGGCTTTGCCGAAGCCTTGAAGGTATTGCCGGCACCGTCATTGGCTTCCAGCAGGTGCTTGGCGCGTTCGAACTTCGCGTCGATGCCGAAGTCTTTCTTCAACTCGGCTTCAATGCCGGGAAGCGTTTCAATCAGCGACAACTCATAGACCGATTGCGCATTGTCGGTCACCGGCCCGTAGGAATCCACGGCAATCGTGACCGGTCCCATGCCCAGGAAGCCAAAGGCGACCAGGCCAAAGGCGAAGACGGCAGGAGCGAGCATCAGGGCATCCATGGAGGGCCCAGTACTGAAGAAATAGCCCAGGCCCATCAGCGAGACCATGCTAAGTCCCAGCCAGTAGGCCGAAAAATTACCGGCCACGAGTCCCGACAGGATTCCCAGGGAAGCTCCGCCTTCCTTGGCGGATGTTACGACTTCCTGAACGTGGGCCGAGTTGGTTGAAGTGAATACCTTGACCAGTTCGGGGATGATCGCGCCCGCTAGGGTTCCGCAGGAGATGATGGAAGCCAGCTTCCACCACAGCGTTCCGTCGCCGAGATCGGGGATCATCTTGTAAGAAACGAAGAAGGTCAGGGCGATGGAAAGGATGGAGGTGATCCAAACCAACGAGGTCAAAGGCGCCTCAAAGTCCATCTCGTCGGAGTTCGCATATTTCGCCTTGGCGATTGCGCCATTGAGGAAGTACGCGCCTGAACTGGAGACCAGCATGGCCACGCGCATGACGAATATCCAAACCAGCAGTTGCACTTGTGTCCTGGGATCATGAACGGCCAGCAGAATGAAAGTGATCAGGGCCACGCCGGTGACGCCGTAGGTTTCAAAGCCGTCGGCGCTGGGGCCCACCGAGTCGCCCGCGTTGTCACCCGTGCAGTCGGCGATGACGCCGGGGTTGCGCGCATCGTCTTCCTTGATCTTGAAAACGATCTTCATCAGATCGGAGCCGATGTCGGCGATCTTGGTGAAGATGCCGCCGGCGATACGCAAAGCCGCTGCGCCGAGGGATTCGCCGATTGCGAAGCCGATGAAACAGGGACCGGCATATTCCTTCGGGACGAACAAGAGAATGCACAGCATGATGAGCAGCTCAACGGAGATCAGCATCATGCCGACGCTCATGCCGGCCTTCAGCGGAATCGCAAAACATGGATACGGTTTGCCGTTCAATCCGGCGTGTGCCGTCCGCGAGTTGGCAAAGGTGTTCACGCGAATGCCAAACCACGCCACCCCGTAACTGCCCGCGATGCCGACCACGCTGAACCCCAGGATGATGGGCAGGGTCACCGCGACATTTCCCACCGGTTTCAGAACGCCAAAGTACATCGAGATGATGACCGCGATGAAGGCCCAGAGCACAACAATGAACTTGCCTTGCGTGTACAGGTAGGTCTTGCAGGTCTCATAGATCAATTCGGAGATCTCGCGCATCGAACGATGAACCGGCAGATTCTTCAACTGCCTGAAGATCACCAGGCCGAACAAAAGGCCGCCGGCGCAGAAGAGCAACCCGATCATCAGAAGGGATCTACCGTCCATGCCGAGAAAATTAACGCTCGACAAATCCGGCAGCACCAGGCTGGCTTCGCCTCCACCCTCCGCCTTCGCGCTGGCGAATGCGGGAAGCAGCAGGACCAGAAGGGCCGCCACGGTCTTGTACTGACGCCTCAGAAGTGTCTTAGCGCGTGCAAAGAAGAAGGCCACGACGAGCGAGAGCGCGCTCACGGCCAGAAAGAAATACACCCAATACTGAGCAGTCACAATTCCTCCCAAGCAGAAGTTTTGGTGGTTTACCACGATGGTCTCGGGAAACGCGACGATAATTTCCCGAGAAAAGGGCCATACGAAGGCTACCATCCGCATCGAACACTGTCGAGTGTTTGTAATCACAGCATCTTCCGAGGGGCCTCCATGAACAGGATGCGGCAACCCAAAAGTGGCGTGGGGAGGGGCGATTGACGGCTGCCGGTCTGGAATTGAGGAGGATGAGGCGGCGGGGGAGCTGGGGAGATCCGCAACTGTTTGGCCGGCTACTCGGCGTGGAAGACGACGTCGAAGAGCAGCAGGCTGACAGTAGTGAAGATGATGTCGTAGCCGACGAGGAGCTTGATCCAGAGGGTAGGGTCGCTTTCGCCGGTGAGGATGGCGGTGGTGGCCTGGACCATGGCCAGCAGAGCCGGAATGAAGATGGGGAAGAGAATCAGCGAAAGCAGCAGTTCGCGGTTGCGGCTGCGGATGGAAAGCGCGGCGAAAAAGATGCCGTTGCCGACCAGCGCCCATGTGCCGAGGGGGAGAACCAGCGCCAGCAGCCAGGCCTGGCCCGCGATGTGAAGATTGTAGAAGACGATAAAAACCGGGGCGAGTAACACCTGGACGATGGTGACGAAGAGGAAATTCGCAATGACCTTGGCCAGGAAGAGTTCCGCGCCGGGAGCTGGAACCATGCGCTGGGCGTCGAGGACCTGATGGCGGATTTCGCGGGCCCAGGCCTGGTTGAGCGCGCTGACCGAGGCGAACATAGTGGCCACACAGAGCACGCCGCCGGCGATCTGCTGGGAAAAGGCGCCGCGCGGGTCAAAGGCGATGGAAAAGAGCACGACGACCAGCCCGGAGAAGAAGAGCATGGAGACGATGGCGTCCAGCGAGCGCCACTCGATGCGCAGGTCCTTGGCGAGATGGGTCCAGAGGGCGCGGGTCATTGAGCTTGGTCCTCCGGGATGGAAGCGTTGGGTTCGTGGTTTCCCACCCTTTCGCCAAAAGCGCGAAAGGATGGGGCACGGAGAGCGTTGTCCGCCTCTTTTGTCAGGTCGGCAGTCCGGGCTGCGGTGGCGCGGAGGTAATCGTCGGGCGCGAGGATGAGCTGGGTTCCGCGGGCGCCGGCCGAGATGCTGATCTTGTCGAAGAGGATTGCCGTCTCATCGACGAAGGTGGGGTAGGATTTTTTTGCGCCGAAGACGGTGACGCCGCCGCGGATGTAGCCGGTGAGCGGCTGCACCTCCTTGAGGGGAACCATCTCGGCCTTGCGCAGGCCGGCGGCGCGGGCCAGCTTCTTGAAGTCGAGTTCGGCGTCGCCGGGGATGACGGCGAAGACGAACGCGCCCTGCCCACCTGTAGTCAACAGCGTTTTGAAGACCTGCTCCGGAGGCATTCCGATCTTCCTGGCGACGGTGATGGCCGACAAATCGTTGGGATCGACCTCGTACTCCTGGAGCTCGAAGCGAATACCGAGAGTTTCGAGGAAACGCGCGCCGTTTGTTTTCATAGCGTCGGCCTTCCCCGCTCCAGCGACGTCACCCGGCCGGCGTGCAAGGTGAGCACCCAGTCGGCGATGGGCGCGGCCAGATCGCGCTGGTGGGTCGTGAGGACAATCGTCCGATTGCCTCGGCGGAAGCCGGCCAGCAACTCGACCATCTGGCTGGCGCTCTCCACATCCATGTTGGAAAAAGGCTCGTCGAGCAAAAGTAATTCAGGCACGGAGAGAAGCACACGGGCCAGCGAGGTGCGTTGCCTCATGCCTTGCGAATACTGGCCGAGGGTGCGGGGCAGGTCCGGGTCGAGGCCGACCTGTCGGAGAGCTTCGGCCGGCGCAAGGCAGGCGCGGCCGGGGTAGAGGCTGGCAAAGTAGCGCAGATTTTCCTCGGCGGTGAGCTCGTCGTAGAGCATGGGCGCGTGGCTCATGTATCCGATGCGCTCGCGGGCCTCATGGGGCTCGTGGCCGCCGAAGACCCGGACCTTGCCAAAGCTGGGCCGGAGCAGGCCGGCGAGGATGCGCAGCAGGGTGGACTTGCCCGCGCCGTTTTCTCCGAGGAGGACGTAGCAGCGTCCCGGCTCAAGGTCCAACGAGACCTGGCGCAGTGCGGCAAAGGAGCCGAAGAGCTTGGAGACCTGATCGAACCGTGCGCACACAGTGGAGCAGCCGGCCTCTGCGGCGGGAACGGTCATACGCGTCAGTTTGCTGCAGCAGGGGCTGCGGGCGGGTTGGTTGCGTGAGGAGCTGGGGTCTGGGCGTCAGCGCGAGGACTCGAGGCAGGTTGCGCCGGAGCGGTTCCGGGCTGAGCTGGCGCGTACTTGCTGGCGCACTTGGCCTGCAGGACGGTGGCGTGGAATACGCCGTCGCGGCCATAGGAGCCTTCGGCCAGGGCCTGGGCGTCGTCCTTGAAGGTGTCAGGCGGCGGCTCGGAGCCTTTGTAGTTGACCGTGAGCAGGCGTCCGCTGGCGGCCTTGGGCGAGTGGCTCTCGAACTCGTTCAAAACAAAGGTCACATGGGTGCCGTTTTGCTCGATGGAGCCGGGCTGAACGAAGCCCTCGACACGCAACTGGCTGTGATAGGCCTTGTCGCCCATGCCGCCCAGTTCGGGGATGGTGACATAGTAGCTTTTGTTGGCGCCGTAGCCGGAGTAAGCCAGCCAGGCGATGGTGCCGACGATAATGGCAACCGCGATTCCGATGCGCACGGTGTTGGGAGAAGTTTTCATTGTCACTCTTTAACGATACGGGCGTTACCCGGTGGGGTCAACCGCCGAAGGCGGAAGCCGTGCCTACCGCGCCCCCTCCAGCGTCTGCGCGGCTCGTGTGAGCGCCTGAGTCAGCACCGTCAACTGCTGCGCGGCGCGCGGCTGATCTTTAGCGTCGAGGGCCTCGTTGACGCCGGGAATCACGACCGCCGCATAGCCCGTGTACTCTCCGGGAGCGTAGATGGTGTGCCGGTACCAGGGGCGATTGGGCAGACCGGCCTGGAAGGTGAGGTCGGTTTCTGCCTGACGGAGTATGAGATTGAGCCTTCCGAGATCTCCGGACGCCGCTATTTGCAGACCGTGGACGCGCTCGGCGGCAGTGGAAAGCCGCGCGACGGCAGCCTGGGCGGCGGCAAAGTCCAGCGAAAGTCCCTGGTCCCCAGCTTTCCGTTTGGCCGCATCGATGTAAGAGGAGATCGCGCGGGCGTAGGCAACGTCGTCGTAGGGGAGCACGTCAGCGTCTGCCATGCGGAGGGCTTCGAGGCCGAAGACACGGGCCATCTCCTGCAGATAAACGAACTTTGGGTCGGCGTTCTGTGTGTACCAGGCGTAGTTGTCGAAGACGGAGTGATAGACGCCGTAGGGACCGCCGGAACTGATGTCGGTGGAAGGCACGCCAACATGCTGGAGGAAGGGCGTGAAGTCGGAGCCGGAGCCGAGGTCGCCGACGTGAACCTCCTCGCCGGGTTCGGGCGGGGCGTTGGAGCGGCGATGCTCATTCTCGCCGGCAGATTTGATTCTCCACTGTTGAAAGACTGTGCCGCCCAGCGGACTGGGAACCGAGCGCGTCAGCTCACGGAGGAACTGCTTGAGCGAGGGGACGGCGGCGGCGGAGAATTCCGGCCCGGCGACGGCCACGTCGGTGTTGAAGTAGGCGACGGCGCGCTGCAGGGCTTTGGCATTCTGCTCCACCCACTCGGTTGAGCCGATGAGACCTTCTTCTTCAGCGTCCCAACTGCAGAAGACGATGGTGCGCTTGGGCCGCCATCCCTCGTGGAGCAGTGCGCCAATGCCGTGGACCGATTCGAGCATGGCCGCGGTGCCGCTGGAGGGATCGACAGCGCCGTAGACCCAGGCGTCGCGATGGTTACCGAGTACGACCCAATCATCGGGATACTCGGCGCCTTTGGCCTTGCCGATTACATCCCAGATGATGCGGCGCTGATAGTCCTGCTGGCTGACCAGGTGAACCTTGACGCTGCTTTGCCCCTCAACCGTTCCCAGGTGATAACGGAAGCCGAGCCCGCCCTGCCAGCCCTGTGGCACGCCGGGGCCCTGCAAAGCCTGCAGGATGGGCGAGGCGTCGTGGTAGCTGATGGGAATGGAGATAATGTGGGGTTGGCTGCCATAGGGCGAGACGCGGGCCGAGTCGGGCAGGTCGAGTGTCGAGGCTACGCCGGGAGTTTCCGGGTCGCCAGGGTACTTGAAGAGAAATTGCACCGAGCCGCGCTGCACGCCGGTCTCCGGCCGCCAGGGGCCGATGGGCCAGGCGTCGCCCTTGGAGAAGCCGTCATCCTGCGGGTCGGAGTAGATGAGCACGCCTGCGGCGCCGCGCAGCTCGGCGATGTAAACCTTGACGCCGCGGAAGTTGCCGCCGTAGCGAACCAGAACGATTTTACCGTGCAGGTCGATGTGCCGGGCGGCTAGCTGGTCAAAGTCCTCCAAGCGGCCATAGTTGGCGTAGACCACCTCGGCGGTGATGTCGCCGGAGCCGGAGGAGCCGTTGAAGGGCATCACCACCCGCGGATCGTCCTGGTACGGGTCGCCATCGACGTGCTCGCGGGTGGGGCCGCTCATGAGCAGCTTCCCGTTGGAGTCATACGCTTCGACGCGCACTTCCCTGGGCTGGTTCATCAGCACGCGGTAAGGAACGATCTCGGTATCGAGGCCGGCTGCGCGGAACTTCCGCGCCACGTATTCAGCGGTCTTGTGGTCCTCGGGAGACGAGGCCAGGTGAGGCTCGGCGGTGAGCGTCTTCAGGTGCTGGCCGGCCAGCGCGGCGTCGGGAACGGCGAGAAATTTCTCCTCGATCTTTGCCTGGGTGGTGAAGTCCGCGTAGCCGAAGACGGCCGGGGAGGCAGGCTGAGCGGCGGATTGAGCCGGCAGCAGCCTGGATATGAAGGCAGGTGAAACGAGCGCCAGAAAAAGCAGAAAGGCAAGCGGCTTGCGCACAACCATGATCGGAATCCTCTTAGGCAGAGATCGGTCGTGCGATCTTGCCGGGGGCCCCAGAGCCAGCACTGAGCTTGTCGAAGTGTCTCGATTTTGAGACCTGGGAAACCACAATCCTCAATCAGCTTACGCTACAGGCTGAGCGCAATGCGCGCAGCGGCGGGCTGCCAAGGGAATCTCGCTCAAACATTCAGGGCAGGTCTTCATGGACGACGGCGCTTCGGGCGCGGGCTTCTTCAGTCGCGCCAGCAAATGGTTGAGCGGCAAAACGATGGCAAAGTAGACCACGCCGGCTACGATCAAG
>JBAVYF010000674.1:0-24015 GCA_049698655.1 Occallatibacter sp.
GTCAGCCGCAGAACGAAACCGTAGGCCCCGAGCAGCCACGCCCACAACACCAGCGAGCCTTCCTGACCGCTCCACAGCGCGGAAAACTTGTAGGCGGCCGGCAGGGCGCGGTTGGAGTGCTCCAGGATGTAGGTGATGGAAAAATCGTTGGTAAAGACCGACCAGATCAGGGCAAAGGCTGCCGCCGAAATCGCCGCAAACCCCGCTATCCCGGCCCGTCGCGCCGTGTCTGCCAGCCGCTCAGGCGAGATGCGCGCCTGCTGCCCGGTGGCCAGCAACCGCAGCGCCAGTGCTCCCGCCAGCAGGTTGTACGCGGCCAGCGCCAACGCAATGAGAAGTGCAAAACTGCCAAAGGCTGCCATTAAGACTCCGCAATTAATTCGCTATCAATTCCAGGCTATCAATTTCACAATGATGTTCCACGCTGCCAGAAAGCCTCAGAAGCCTCCCGACATAGCCATTCTCAATCCATCATAGACGGTTTTGGTGTGATTTGGCTCACACCCCGGATGGGCATCCGAAGCGGTGAGCCCGATCTGTCGTACTCGAAGGCAACAAAAGACTTGAACGCGTCAGTCCCCTACCCGAACAAGAACTCCTTTTCTCTCAGTTCTTTAATCGAGTCGCGCAGCTTGGCGGCGCGCTCGAACTCGAATTTCCGAGCAGCGTCGCGCATGTCTGTCTCCAGGCCGACGATATAGGCGTCCAGGTCGGCCTGCGAGGCGAGTTCCGGCAGCTCGGCCGTTTCTTCCTCGGCAATTTCGCCGTACTCGGCCTTCAGAATCGCGGCCAGCCCCATCTCCACCGGGCTGATAATAGACTGCGGCGTAATCCCGTTCTCCTCGTTGTAGGCCCTCTGAATCGTCCGCCGCCGGTCGGTTTCGTCCATCGCCCGGCGCATCGAATCGGTGATCCGGTCCGCGTAAAGAATTGCCCGCCCCTCGATGTGCCGCGAGGCGCGGCCCATGGTCTGAATCAGCGAGCCTGCCGAGCGCAGAAAACCCTCCTTGTCCGCGTCGAGAATGGCCACCAGCGAAACCTCCGGCAGGTCAAGGCCTTCGCGCAGCAGATTAATGCCGATCAGCACGTCGAACTCGCCCTTGCGCAGACCTGCCAGCAGCTTCACCCGTTCCAGCGTCTCAATCTCGGAGTGCATGTAGCGGCAGCGAACGTCCACCTCGGAGTAGTAGCCGGCCAGGTCTTCGGCCATGCGCTTGGTAAGGGTCGTCACCAGCACCCGCTCGCCGCGCTTGGCCCGGTCGCGAATCTCCCCCAGCAGATCGTCAATCTGCCCCTTCACCGGGCGAATCTCCACCTCCGGGTCCACGAGGCCCGTAGGGCGAATCACCTGCTCCACCACCACGCCGGCTGATTTGGTGAGCTCATAAGGCCCCGGCGTCGCGGAGACATAAATCGCCTGCTGCACACGATTTTCAAACTCCTCAAACTTCAGCGGCCGGTTGTCCATCGCCGAGGGCAGCCGGAAGCCGTAATCCACAAGGTTTTGCTTGCGGCTGCGGTCCCCAAACCACATCCCGTGCACCTGCGGAATCGTCGCGTGGCTCTCGTCCACAAAGAGCAGAAAATCCCTGGGAAAATAATCCAGCAGCGTCGGCGGAGCCTCGCCCGGCAGACGCCCGCTGAAGTGCCGCGAGTAGTTCTCAATCCCGTGGCAGTAGCCCATCGACTTGATCATCTCCAGGTCGTAGCGCGTCCGCTGGTGAATGCGCTGCGCCTCCACCATGCGCCCCTGCGCCTCCAGCTCGGGAACCCAGCCATTCAACTCCGCCACAATCGAATCAATCGCCTCAGCCTTCGTCTCCGGCTGCATCACGTAGTGGCTCTTGGGATAAATGGGCAGCCGCGCGTACTTCTGTTTCACCGTGCCAAAGAGCGGGTCAATCTGCGAAAGCGATTCGATCTCATCGCCGAAAAGCTCAATCCGGTAAGCCGTCTCGTCATAGGTCGGATAAACCTCAATAATGTCGCCGCGCACTCGAAAGGTCCCGCGCCGGAAATCCACATCGTTGCGCTCGTAGAGAATCTCCACCAGCCGCCGGGTAATATCCTTGCGGCTGATGCGCTGGCCTTTTTCCAGCAGCAGCAGCATTCCGTAGTAAGCCTCCGGCGAGCCCAGGCCGTAGATGCAACTCACCGAACTGACGATGATCGCGTCGCGCCGCTCGAACAAACTCCGCGTAGCCGAGAGGCGCAGCTTGTCCAGCTCCTCGTTGACCGTCGCTTCCTTCTCGATATACAGGTCGCCGGCGGGGATGTAGGCCTCCGGCTGGTAGTAGTCGTAATAACTCACAAAGTATTCGACGGCATTGTTGGGAAAAAACTGCTTGAACTCGTGATAAAGCTGCGCGGCGAGGGTCTTGTTATGCGCCAGAATCAGCGCCGGCCGGTTGGACTGCTCAATAATCTTGGCCATGGTGAAGGTCTTGCCCGACCCGGTCACGCCCAGCAGCACCTGGTGCTTCTCACCCGCAGCGAGGCCTTGCATCAGCTCGGCAATCGCGCGCGGCTGATCCCCTCGCGGCGTATAGCTGGTCACCAGTTGAAAGTCCATGGCAAGATTATACGCGAAGAGCGAAGATTGGGCGAAGATATAGCACGCAGTTGGAGTGTGCATGTATGCCTACAGGGCGATTTAATCGCGCGACTCTGTAGGCCTGCAGGCAGAGTAACGAGCATGATGGAGTTCAAAGCGAGAAAACGCCGGGTTGCAGGCGGACGGAAAAGTGGGAGATGTCGGGTTATAGCCGGACCAAAAGTTGCAAAACAGTCGAAAAATGGGCCGTTTTTTAGGCGTTTTTTAGCGCATTTTGGGCAGGTTTTGAGGCCGGGGCGGGTTGAGGCGATTTCGACCTCGCGGATTCGCGAATTAGGCAGTGTGCTGATTACCGACAACTCTGGATATGAGCGGACCCAGAGGCGTTTGCCGATACCGATCCTGCGTGCTCGGTTACCTGAAGGCAAAGATCCGCCCCAACGAAGACGGCAAGGTGTATAATTTTGTACACCCGGGAAGGCAACCTGGCAATCCCGGCTACCTCAGATCTGAAGCGGCCACGTACCCTTCCGAACCGCTCCCGTGAAGACCGCATCCGGGATGGACCATTCAAGAGAATGGGAGGGAGAAGCATGACCTTTGACCTCGCCGCATTTCTGGCAACGGCAGGAGTGGGACGAAGAATCGTCCAATTGAAGCCCAAGCAAGCCTTCTTTTCGCAGGGAAGTGCGGCTGACTCTATCTTCTATCTTCAGACGGGCCGCGCAAAACTCACCGTCGTTTCGCAAGACGGGAAGGAGGCTACCATCGCGCTTCTCGCCACCGGGGAATTCATTGGAGATGAGTCGCTGGCGAGCATGGGTGGGCTGCACATGGCCACTGCCAGCGCTATTGACCCCTGTACAGCGCTCAGGATAGAGAGGGAGGAAATGATCCGCCTGATGCACGAGGAGCACGCCTTCTCTGAAATGTACTTGAAATTCCTGCTGATCCGGAGCATGCGAACCCAAGCCGATCTTGTTGCTCAGCTTTTCGACTCCAGCGAAAGGCGTCTAGCGAGAATTCTCCTGCTCTTGGCCGAATTTGGTGAGCCGGGGTCACCGGAACCCTTGATTCCTCCTATCACTCAAGAGACTCTGGCAGAGATGGTCGGCACCACCCGGGCCCGCGTCAGCTTCTTCATGAATCGCTTTCGTAAGCTTGGCCTTATCGAATACAACGGTCGCATCCGGGTCCATAGGTCGCTGCTCAACGTGGTTCTGCACGATCAATTCCCAGAGCGTAACCCCGAAAGACCTCCCGGTTCGGCCACTCCACGTGTTCGATCAGAGGCGGCCAACCAGGGGCGGTGAGTGTAGTACGTGGCCGCAGTCCCACATTGACCTCAGTCGTTGCCAGGCGGCCCGTAGCCGTCTCCAGCATCGACGGCGCCGGGTTTGGATTTGCGCCCATTCGACGTGCCCGGTTGCCGCCCCTCTGCCCGCCACCCGGGCACACCAGTTGCTGGCTTCCACTCTTGCGCCGCACCCACTGCTTCAGTGGTCTTGGCCCGCTCATCGATTTCGTTCCGGTAAACCTTGCAGCCAGGCCAGCTTTGGCCTCTGGTGACTCCCGGCCGCGCTTCTCAGAGGGTTCAGGGCCAGATGGCGACCCGCCCCATTAGATCGACCCTTGAGAGGCCAGTTCTCGTTGCCTGTCCGATCGATGCAATGGGTGTGCTAAACGGAACAGACAATTACCGGTTGCAATGCTATCTCTGACCCGAGAAGAATTGCGCGCTCTGGAGCGGAATGATGGCCCCGTCGCCCCCCGACGCAGCGCTGATGAAGATTATCCGCGACCAGGCCACACTCAGGAAGAGGTTGTCTAGATGGGTAAAGTAAACCTGGAGCCCTTTGATACCGCTGCTTTTCTCGCGGCCGAAGGGCCAGGACAAAGCATCAGCAATTACACGGCAAGGCAGATTTTCTTTTCCCAGGGAGGCCCAGCCGACTCTGTATTTTACCTTCAGACTGGCCGAGCGAAGCTCACCGTCATTGCCAAGAACGGCAAGGAAGCGACGGTTACGCTGCTCGCCGCCGGGGATTTTTTTGGCGAGGAGTCGGTGGCCGGAGCGGGAACGCTGCGAACGGTCACGGCCTCAGCCATTACCGCCTGTACGGTACTCAAGATCGCGACGGCGAAAATACTCCGCCTCCTCCAGGCGGAACATGAGTTCTCCACCTTTTTCGTGAAGTTCATCGTGATTCGGGGCATGAGAACCCAGGCAGATCTCATCGATCAGCTATTCAACTCCAGCGAGAAGCGGTTGGCGCGGACGCTCTTGTTGATGGCCGAATATGGTGAACCGGGTGCGCCGGAGACGCTTATCCCACCGGTAACGCAGGGGACTCTTGCGGAGATGATCGGTACAACTCGATCACGTGTCAGCTTCTTCATGAATCGCTTCAGGAAGCTCGGCTACATTGATTACAACGGCGCCATTCGGGTTCACAAGTCGCTGCTCAATGCGGTTTTGCACGACCGGTTACCAGAGGAGAATGCATCACGGCCCAAACTCCTCGACCCCCCACCCAGTCCAGCACGAACCGCCAAACGAGCGAAGCTCGTGTGAGCAGCGGATTACTCGCATCGAATTGCACGTTGGCAGAGCCGTGCGCAACCTTATCTCAGTTCGCTGGAGAAGCGATCGGGTGGAAGAGACTGCCAAATGACGTGGTGATTGAGATGGAAGATCCTCGGTGCAAGATTGCAGCGATTGAAGTGGAAGATCCACGGTGCAAAAACCTGCTCAGTGGAGTGGAGATTGAGGTGGAAGATCCTCGCTGCAAGAGCCTGTACTATCGCGTGGCGCTTGAGATGGAAGACCCTCGGTGCAAGAGAGCGACGGTTAAGATAGAAGACCCCCGCTGCAAGAGCGGGCTCATGATCTGGTGATTGAGACATCAAATGGGTCACCGGTATCCGCACATCAAGCAGGTCAATCACGCTCCCAATTATGGTCGCTCCAAAATGTGCAACAACTATAGTAAAAACAACTACTTATAGACTCTATAGCGCGATCAGTCTCGAAAAGTCGGCATAGCGGAAGGGTTCGGATGGTGACGAGGGGTTGAACGCGGATTCTGCCGGGGTTGAAACCCCGGCCTGCCACCCCAGCGACAAGGACCCGCCGCTACCACCCCAAGAAGCAAAAGCCGCTTCTTGGGGACCCCGGTTGCTGGGGACCCCGGCCTCCCTCCGGGTTGAGTGTTCCCTCTACAAATGCCCGATTGGTCTTGCAATTCCCCTTGGCAGACGTACAATTTGAGCAAATCAAGGAACAAAAAGGAGATTCCGAATGAAATATGTTCTGAATGTGGTTTTTTGCGCGCTCCTTCTGTTCTGCCCCGCTCTGCGCGGCCAGTCTGTGCTCACCCTCAGCACCGATGATGTGCAGTTCCTCAATAAGTGTGGCGTCCTACAGAGCGACATCAACGTGATTCCCAACCTTCCCAGCAGTGGCCAAGCAAAAATTCTGGCTGTATTACACAAGCACAACAGGGCGTGCAAGAATCTTCAGTTCTTCAAAGATTGCAGGGACGCACTAAGAAAGTTCACTCCGCCGCCGAGTGTTCTGCCCAGCACACCGAAAGGGTGGTCAGACTATGACCTTCTTACCTCAGCCGAAAAGGATTATGTGCTTAACGTCGAGGCGGATTACTTTGCGAAGGCTATACTCGGCAACCGTCAAAAATGAGGGTTGTGCGTTCAAATTAGACCCATGATTCGCTTGTCGCCCACGGCGGCTTTCCCGGGCTTTCCGGCTGGCGTGTGGCGCGGAGTTGAACGCGGATTCTGCCGGGGCTAAAACCCACCCCTACCAGCCCGCGTTGATACTGTTGGCTTTATGCGGGGGTTGAAACCCCCGTCTTCCACCCCCGCGACAAGGACCCGTCGCTGGGGACCCCGGCCTCCCTCCGGATCGAGTTTTTCCGCAGCCTGTAGAGCCCGTACCCTTCACTAAAGCCCGCCCGGATTGCGGCTACTCGCCCTGACTGGTCTGCATAGTCAGATAACGCTCGTAGCCAAGCTCCGCGATCTGGTGCAACTGGGTTTCCAGCCAGTCTGCGTGCCCTTCCTCATCCTTGAGATGCCGGACAAAAAGGTCGCGCGTGCCGTTGTCTTTTTCCTCCGCTGCGATTCGCGCCACCTCGTTGTACAGGGCAATGGCTCCGAGCTCGGCCTTCAGGTCGGACTCGATCATCTCCTTGACGGTTTTGCCGATGGAAAGGCCAAGTGGCTCCATTTTTGGCGTGCCGTCCAGAAACAAGAGACGCTCGATCAACCCCTCGGCGTGCTTCATCTCGTCGATCGAATGCTTCTTGATGCGCTTGGTAAGACGCTCGTATCCCCAGTTTTCGTACATTTCGGAGTGCACGATGTACTGGCTGATGGCGGTGAGCTCTTCGCGGAGCGATTGATTCAATTTCTCGATGACCTTCGGGCTACCCTTCATGGCAAATATTCTCCTTCAGGCAAGCATCCTACAAGAGGCCGAAGCGTCTTGCAACCGAATAAATTCAAGGGTCATGCGAATCAGTTCCGTATAGCCCGTACACCGTAAATCCCTTCACGGTACAATGACGACAAACGTATCAAGGAGGTCCCATGCGCCGCATTCTCTTCGCCGTTCTCGCCGTGTTCTTTGCCGCAATGTTGGCCGCGCCGCTCCAGATTCAGGTTCTGGCCCAGGGCGCGCCGCCGCAGGTGAGCGCCGACCAGCCCTACACCATTGAGTACTACTACAAGTGCCAGTGGGGCCATCAGGCCGAGTTCAAGGCGCTCTTCCTCAAAAACCACTACCCGCTGCTGGAGAAGATTCAGGCCACGGGCCGCATTCTCTCGCTGAAGATCGAGTCGCCGGCCTACCACACCACAGAGGATGGCCGCTGGGATTTTCGCGTGACCATCCGCTACAAGAACTCGACCGTGGCCACCACCGCCAACCCCGACGAAGAGGCCTTCATCAAAGAGCTCTGGCCGGACCAGGCGACTTATCAGAAAGAGGAGCAGCGGCGGTTTGAGATTCTTCTCGGCCACTGGGATTTGCCGGTGACCGACATTACGCCTAGGGACTAGGGACGTAGGGACTAGGGACTAAATGCTGGTTGAGTTTTGTGCTTTCCCACCCATTCCGCAAAAACGCGGAACGGATGGGGCACAGAGCCTGGTCTGCTCGGAGAGCCTTTCCCTGTTCCCTGTTTTTCTCCTATTCCCTGTTTTTCCATTGCCGCACCAGGTCTTCGGCGGCTTCGGGCCATAGGGGAAACTCGAACTCAAATCCGGCGTCGAGCAGGCGTCCGGGGACGGCGCGGCAACTCTGCAGCACCAGCTCCGGTGCGGTGCGCAAAAAGAGTGCGCCGAGCCTGATGGCCAGCGACGGAGCAGGAAGGCCGTTGGGGACGTCCCAGGCCCAGCGCAACGCCGCCATAAACGCGCGGTTGGGCAGCGGGTTTGGCGCGGCGATGTTGAAGGGGCCGTCGAGTTCTTCGCGGGCAATCAGGAATTCCACGGCGCGCGCATAGTCGGCCTCATGAATCCAGGTGACGAACTGGCGTCCGTTGCCCTGACGGCCGCCCAGGCCCGCGCGGACGAGATGGGAGAGCACGGCAAAGGCGCTGCCCGGCGCGGGGTTGAGGACGACGGCGCTGCGCAGGGCCACCTTGCGGGTAAGCGGAGTTTGGGTTGCGAAGAATGCGGCTTCCCAGTCCCTGGCCACGCGGCTGATGAAATTCCGGCGCTGGGCCCAGCGATTTGCCGATAGCGCCGTGCTGGCCGTTAGCGCGGCGGCGCCCAGTTCGCCCGTCGCTTCATCCACAGGCAGATCGGTTCCGGTTGCGTCGAGGGCGCGAGAGTAAATGGTGGCCGCAGAGGCGTTCATCCATACCCGTGGCGGATTGGCGAGCCCGGCGATCACTTTGCCCAGCAGTTGCGTGCTGGCTATGCGCGACTCGTAGATGGCCTGGCGGTTGGCCGCGTTGTAGCGGCAGTTCACGCTGCGCCCGGCCAGATTGATGCAGGCGTCGGCGCCTTCCAGGTACTCGGCCCACGGGCCGGTATCTTCGCCGCCCCAGTGGACCGTCTGCCAGGGCGCCGTGTACGGGCCGCGAGTCAGCACG
This sequence comes from Occallatibacter sp., assembly GCA_049698655.1. Classification (GTDB taxonomy): domain Bacteria; phylum Acidobacteriota; class Terriglobia; order Terriglobales; family Acidobacteriaceae; genus Telmatobacter. The sequence goes on from JBAVYF010000674.1 coordinate 8,677, forward strand.
GTCACCTGATGGCCGCGCTCGGCGAAGTGGCGCGCCAACACCTGGCCTACCTGGCCGCTGCCGCCGGGGATCACAATGCGCAGGGGGCGCAGGGGGAGCGGCGTCGCGGCAGCAATCGTATCCATGGATACAGCTTACGGCCTCGGATTGAGGCGGCGGGGAACTCAGCCTGGCTTGTACGGCAATGGTTTGATGCCGAGAGAATGCATCAGGCTGAAGTCAGGAGAGCGATCATAGTGAACAAAACTGATGACGCTGTCGCTTCTGAATGGAAGGTTTAACCCCAACGCTTCTCCGGTGCGAATCCCAGCGAAAAGCAACCACCACGGAACCGGGATCAACGCAACGCGGCGTCCTTCAGAGGCAGCGATGCTCTTTACAAGATCGCGAAACCGCCATGGTTCCGGATGCGCTAAGGTGATGGGCGCGGCGCGTACGCGATCAAAATCTCCGCTCACGGCGCGCAGGATAGATTCGGCCAGCGTTTTTTCGTGCAGCAGATACTGCGGGGAGAGCCCGCCTCCGATCAACGGTAAAATGCGGCTATTTTGCACTTGCCGCCGAATGCCGCCGAAGACGCCGCCGGGCTTGCCGCCAAAGACCAGCCCGAAACGAAAGACGATATTGCTGCTTCCCCGGAGCAGTTTCTCAACCATGAGTTTGGATTTTCCATAAGCGGAACGGCAGCCCTCAAAAGCGCTGATGCTGGAGACAAAGACGATGCGCTCAACTCCCGCGCGGGCAGCCGCATCGAAGAGCGCGGCTGAACCTTGTACGCAGGTCTTCTCCATTTCCAGAAGGCTGTTGGCGCGCATATCCCAGGCTGCATGGACGAGGGTTTTCACATTCCTAGCCCGCAGAGCGGGGGCAATGTCTTCGCCTGACTCCAGAGACCAGGAAATGTCGGCTTCGGATTGTGGATGACGCACCATCGCCACTACGGGCAGATGCTGCCGCAATTTCTGCATGATAATCGAGCCGACATAACCGGACGCTCCAGTTACGGCACACACGCTGGGAATCCGGTCCGTCATTTGCCGTTCCTTTCCATCGCCGCTGCCGCCAGAGTTCCTATGCGGTAGGCATTTGCCATGACGGTGTAGGTTATCGCCGTAGCGGGAATCGAAGGCAGCACTGTGGAATCGATTGCGTGCACGCGCCGCATTCCATGAGGGCGGCCCAGGATGTCGGCTTCTCCTGTCTGTGGTTGCGCGCTCATCGGAAAGCTGCCTCCGGAGTGAAAGCCGCGGCCTGGCATACCCATCTGGATCATGGGAATAATCGGAAGCACTCCGGTGCGGGCGGCCAGCCTGGTGAGCTTCAGCGCCAGTTTGCGCACACGCTTGTTAACCTCGTGATTTGGCTCAGCTCGAAGCGTCAGCGTGTCTCCATCCTGATTGCGCCCGAGCGTTGCCATAATGGAGGCGGAATGCGAGGAGTGAAGATAACCTTGAAAGAGCAGCAAACGCCCAAGAAATGCTTCCAGGGGGAATATTTTCCTGAATGGGCCAAGCGCGGCTAGTACAGGTGCACGAAACAGATCATTGTAGGTATAGGCCTGCAGATGTATCGAGTACGGGCTGATCGAACTGTCAAAAACTTCAACAAAAAGTTGAGCGAGTGTGTGCAGTGGCTCGCGCATGACATCAGCAGTCCCGCGAAACCGAAGCAGCGGCAGTAAGAAGTACTGGGAATCGCGAATCTGCACGGGCGTGTCATACATTCCCATAGAGCGCAGAAGTATTGTGGTTGTGTTGAGCACTCCAGCGCCCAGAAAAACGCGCTCACCGCAAAACTCCTGAGGGTTTCCCGCGAGATCTATGGCGCGGATTTGGACGCTTGTACTTGTTTCTTCAACGGATTGTACAGTGACTCCCGGTTTGTAAATAACCTGTCCCGCAGCGACGAGAGCGGCAAGCGTTTGATCGCTCGAATAAATCAGGCCATGCGGGCAGCCGTACATGCAAAGCCCGCACAGCACACAAGCCGATTGACCATGGCGGCCATCCGCATTGACAGCTAACCTGGACGAACCGCAATAGACTCCGTTGGCATTGAGCCTGGCCCGGTTGCGCTCAAAGCCGGCAAGCATTCCAGCGGCTTGTCTGCTGGCAGGTAGGGATGCGCATTTGCCGGTGTAGAGCGGAAATAGTTTGGCAAGATCGTCGTCGCGCGCCGAGAGCGGCATCCATTCGAGCACGGCACGATAACCTGGAGCGAGATCCCTGATGGAAATCGGCCAATCTTCAATGTCCTCTTGCCGATTGGGCATGACTGCGGCTCCCCAGACCGTACTAAGTCCGCCGCACGCGTACGAGGGTTTTGTTTCGCACCCCTCACACTGAGTTGGAGTTGCTCCCGCAACCTGCCGGTAAGGAAAATCCGATCCATAGGCCAGCTTGATAGGAATTCCGGATGAGCCAGAACTGATTCCTTCCCGCAAGAAAGCTGTTGCGGACGGAGTCCAATCCGCGGCGTCGATGGCCGCAAGACTGCGAATTGCCTGACTTCGCCCGGCGTCGAGTTGCAGGCCGGAGTCCAGGATCGTAACTTCCTTACCGGCGGCGATAAGCGCCTGTGCGCACGAAATGCCCGCTGGTCCAGAACCTACGACATAGTACATTTCGCATCCTCATGCTCACGCGCGGTAGCTGCAGTCTCGTGCTGACGGACCCGCGGCAAGGCGGTTTGTGCGAAAGTTAAGAGCCTGCCGATGAGCCGCTATGGAAGAATGCTAATATCTTCCGCACTTTCTGCGCCACGAGCATGAGTCCGTTCAATTTCTTCAACCATTGCGGCGTAAGGGCGCACCTTCAAGCCAAAAGTGCTAAGCAGAAAACTGAAGAGGATAATCTCGATGCCTAGCGAAAGGGCAACGGAAGATGGAATGACGATCCTTGCTATCCACTCGGTTTCCAACAGCCCGAACGCATGTTGCTTCCATTCCCATACGGCATACAGGGCGGAAGCCAGTCCAGTCAGCAGGATTGCCGCGCCGGTGACCAGTCCGCGTTCGAGGGTTATAAGCTGACCGTATTTGTGATCCCTGGCCGTCTTTGGATATAAGCCTTCCTGGATGGCATACATCCGCGAGAGGAGCGAGAAAAGAATAGCCTGGAATCCCGCAACTACAAATGTGCTGCAGTAGACAAGAGTGTCCAACCCCAGCCGGATACTGTTGACGTGAATCGGCTGGGCAAGAAGCAGGCCACCCACCCCCAGGCCAACGAGCATCATTACAATACCCGGATACAAAAAGAGCCAATTGGGGCTGAACAAAAGCATGAAGCGCAGATGCCGCCAGCCATCGCGGTAGGGAAGCAGGTGCGGCGGCCGCGAACGGCCATCGGGGCTGAGGGTTGTGGGCACCTCGGTCATCTTCAGCCCCATGAGCCTGGCCTTGATCACCATCTCCGAGGCGAATTCCATCCCGGTGGTTCTCAAATCCATCTGCTGAAAGGCGCTTTTGGAGAAGCCGCGGAGGCCGCAATGGAAATCCCCTACTCCGGCGCGAAAGAGGATTTTCCCAATGGTGGAGAGAATGGGGTTGCCGATGTAACGGTTCTTCCACGGCATCGCGCCCGGCCGGATGCCGCCCTGGAAGCGGTTTCCCATCACCAGGTCAAACCCTTCGCGCAACTTATCGACGAAGGCATCGAGATTCTCGAAGTTATAGCTGTCGTCGGAGTCGCCCATGATGCAATAGCGGCCGTGCGCCGCGGTGATCGCGCCGTACAGCGCCGCCCCGTAGCCGCGAATCGGGATATGAATCACACGCGCGCCAAGACTGGCTGCAATCTGCTGAGAGCCGTCGGTTGAACCGTTATCGCCGATAACGATTTCGCCGCTTACTCCCGTGCGATCAAGATAACTCTGAGCCTTGCGGATGCAGGTTGCGAGAGTCTCCGCCTCGTTCAGGCAGGGCATGACGATGCTTAGCTCCACAGCCATTTATTGGTTCCTCGGGCACGCTTGAAAAAGAGCCGCTGACATGCGGAAAAGACCCGCCATCGCTGAGTATAGCAAAGCGCAACAGAGGCCCGTTTTGAATCTTGCGGGCAACCGGCGGCAGATGCGGCTGTCAGGTGCATTTTCATAGTTTCTGTGAGGCTGATTTTGTGGTTTCCCACCCATTTCACACAGAACGTGAAATGGATGGGGCACCGAGCTTCCTTACACAATCGGTGAAAATGCTCTAGTTGCGGCGGCAGCCGGGTGAGTCACTGTCGAAAATCAGTCCTCACAGCACTGAGCGCCTCCGGCCAATCTGCCGGCGAATCTACCAGCACATCCGGCGGAGTTCCCGACAGGCTCTCGGGAGCAAGGCCAAAGGTGCAGCCCACGCACCAGGCGCCGGCATTCCGCGCCGTCTCCACATCCACCTGGCTGTCGCCGATCATTACCGTCTCTTCGGGCTTTGCGCCGGCCTCGCTCATCAGCGCCAGCAGCCCCTCCGGATCGGGCTTCTTGGTCGCGAAACTGTTGCCGCCGTAGATGTTCAGGAAATAGGGCGCCAGGCCCAGCGCCGCGCAGATATCCCGCGCCGGGTGAACCGGCTTGTTAGTCAACACGGCCATCGCACGAGCCGGCCCACCCGCCACGTCGTGCAACTGCTTGAGCGCCGCCAACGCCTCCAGAACCCCTTCGTATGCGTAGGTGAAGTCCAGCTTGTGCGCGCGATAGTAGTCGAGAAAATAAGTGTAGGCCTGGGAGTGCAGTTCCTCATCCGCGGGGCCGGCCGGCGCGCCGTCAGCAGCCGCAAAGGCCCTGCGCACCAGCACCATCGCCCCGTCGCCGATGAAGCTGGCTACGGTCTCATCCGCCAGCGTCTCGCGTCCAAATCGAGTCAAGGTTGCGTTCACGCTGTTGCACAAGTCCTGCGCAGAGTCGATGAGCGTACCGTCCAGATCGAAGACCAGCAGTTTCAGCGATGCTACGGGAAGCGGGCGAAGAATATGAAGCATGATTCCAGTGTAAAGGGAACCGAATCGCCTTTCATTCCCTCCGGGTTCGGGTGCGATGATGGATGCTGAGGCCGGCGCGCGGCGCACGGCAATCGTGCCCTTTGAAAAGGAGCTTTTCAGTGAAAAAGCAGTTAGTAATTTTCGCGGCGGCCTTCGGGCTCAGTCTTGCTCCTGTATGCCTGGTCGCGCAGCAGCCGGCCGCGCAGACGGCCAGCAGGGTGAGCATCTACGCGCCCGCCGAGCGCATCCCCAACCTCGACGCCCTGAAAGCTCAGCTCAAGCAGTACCACGAATGTACCTGCAAGTGCGGCTGCTACGCCAAAGACCAGGACCATCAGGCGGATCGGGCCATCGCCTTCCTGCGCATCCGCGCGGCCAATCGCCGCCCCCAGGAAAAACTGGCGCTGGTGCTTGACATTGACGAGACCGCGCTCTCCAACTACGAGGAGATGGTCAAGGCCGGCTTCGCTTACGACAGCGCCGTCTTCGACGCCTGGATCGTTTCGGCCAAGGCCCCTGCCATACCGGGCACTCTGCGGCTTTATCAGGAGGCCCAGAAACTGGGCGTGAGCGTCTTTTTCATTACCGGCAGATCCGACGCCGAGCGCGAGGCTACCGAGCGCAATCTTCGCGAACAAGGATTTCAAAACTGGCAGCAGTTGATCGTCCGCTCCCCCTCGCAGGCCTCTGAGCCGATGTCGGTCTTCAAGTCAGGCGCGCGCGCCGAAGTTGCCGCACAGGGCTACAAGATTGTGCTCAACGTCGGCGACCAGTGGAGCGATAACAAGGGGAAACCGCAGGCGGAGTTCTTTGTAAAGTATCCCAACCCGTACTACATCATTCCGTAGGGCATCAAAGGCAAAAAGCGGCGAGACCCACGCAGGAGCGTTCAGGGCCTCGCCGGAGGAACAAGCTGGCGCGCCGAAACCGATGCCGCCGCCTCAGAGTTCAGACAACTGGCGGCTCAATGGATGCGAATGTCTCCCGAGCCGGTCTCGATTCGTACTGTGGGGCCGCCGCCGTTGAGCTTGCCGGTCAGGTGGTGACGGTTCGACTCGCCCTGCGTCGCCATCTCATGATCGCTGTGGATGCTGCCCGAGCCGGTCGAGGCGTCCAGCGTAATCCCGGCGCTGCCTGGCCATAGTTCCACGCTGCCCGATCCGGTCTCCAGCTTCCAGTCCGAAGTCGGCGCTCCGCCCACATTGATGTCTCCCGAGCCCGTGCCGGCGCGCAGGCCGCCGTGCAGATTGCGCAGCTCGACGTTGCCCGAGCCGGTCTGCGCCTTCACGTCGCCCGCGCCGGTCTGCTCGGCATAGATGTTGCCCGAGCCGGTGTTCACCGAGAATCCGCCGTGCAGGCCGGTGGCGTGAATGTTGCCCGAGCCGGTGCTCAGCTTCGCGTTCTCGCCCACGCCGTCCACGGTGATGTCGCCCGAGCCGGAGCCGGCGTCGAGAAGCGCATTCTCCGGCGCCTGAATCTCATAGTCGATGCTGATGTTGCGCAGGCTCTCGTGGTGGGCGCCAATGCGCACAATGTTGCCTGTCTGTTCGATAGGCGGATGAGCCGCAATCTCGCGAACCTGCTCGTCGCTGCCGCCCCAACCGGACTTCACCTTGCCGTAGATGTGCACCTGGTTGTCCGCGCCGCGGGTCAGGTGAATGTTGCCCGACCCGGTAGCAACCGTTAGCTCCACTTGCCCGTTGACTGTTAACGTGCGCTCAAAGGTAGCTTCCGAAGCCAGCGCAGGAATTGCCGCCAGCACTAGGGCCGCCGTTGCCAGAAGAAGATGTTTCATCGTATTCCTTTCGTTTCACAGGGATCAGGGGTCAGGGATCATCTGACCGGATACAGGGACGAAACAGCCCCAGGAACTCAGACGGCGGCATACCGGCCTTCGTCAACGATGCCAGGCCAGCCAGCCTCCGTTCGTTGCTCTTCCTTCCATACGTACGACACGGAAGATTGGTTCCCGGTTGCAAAATGTAGCGTAGGTGTCGCCGTTCTCTGTTCTCTGTTCTCTAGTTCCTAGTCCCTTGTCCTTGGTAATGCTATCCTCACAGGCAGATGCCCGGCCTGTCGCTGCTCCAATTTGTCGCCGTGGGCCTGCTCATCCTGGCCAACGCCTTCTTTGTGGCCGCCGAGTTTGCCCTGGTCTCCATCCGCGACACCCGCGTCGAGCAGATGCTCACCGCCGGCGTCCCCGGAGCTCGCGCAGTCCGCCGCCTGCAGCGTGACCTGGACTACTTTCTTCCCGCCGTGCAGCTCGGCGTCACCCTCTGCTCGCTGGCCCTGGGCTGGATCGGCGAACCGCTGGCCGCCTCCACCCTGATGGGCTGGATGAGCGCGCTGCCACTCACCCAGTCCCATGCCCTCATCTACGCCCACATCATCGCCGTCACCCTCGGCTTTGCCCTCATCACCTATTTCCACGTGGTGGTGGGCGAACTGGTGCCTAAGTCCCTCGCTCTGCGCCGCGCCGAGGCCCTGGCCGTCGCCGTCGCCCCGCCCATGCTGTTCTTCATGGCCCTGGCCCGCCCGGCCGTGCGCCTCCTCAAAAGCTCGGCCGCCGCCATCCTGCGCGGCTTCGATATTCCCCTCACCGAGCGCGCCCAGGTCCACTCCCCCGAGGAACTCAAGCTCATCGCCACCGCCGCCCGCCGCCTGGGCGTTTTGCCCCCCTTCCAGGAGACCCTCATCCACCGCGCCCTGGAGTTGGATGATGTGCCCATCCGCGAGATCATGACCCCTCGCCAGAAGATCTTTTCCCTGCCCTCAAACCTGCCCATCGAAGCCGCCACCGCCAAGGTCATCGAGCACATGCGCTCCCGCGTCCCGGTTTACGACGAGAGCCGCGGCCCCGAGCACATCGTCGGCGTCGTCTACTCCAAAGACCTCGCCCGCCTGATGTTCTTCCGGCCAGCCGCACCCTTCGTCGAACTCAAACTTTCGCAGGTGATGCGCGACGTGCTGGTCGTCCCTGAGACCAAGTCCGTCCTCGACCTTATCCGCGACCTCCAGCAGCGCCGCCGCCAGATGGCCATCGTCGTAGACGAGTACGGCTCCACGGTCGGCCTGGTCACCACCGAGGACGCCATCGAGCAGTTGACCGGCGAACTGGAAGACGAGTTCGACTCGCCTGCCCTTCCCGTCCTCGCCACCGCCGAAGGAGCGCTGCTGATGGATGGCGGCGTCAACCTCCGCGACCTGGAAACTCAGATGCAGTGGAGCCTGCCCCGCGACGGCGGAGTAGAAACCCTGGCCGGCTTCGTTCTCTTACGCCTCGGCCACATTCCCAAAGTCGGCGAATCCATTACCCACGATGGCCGCCGCCTGACCGTCGTAGAAATGGACAACCGCCGCATCGCCAAAATCCGCGTCGAGCCGGTGGAAGAAAAGCCGACAACAGCACCCGGTTAGGTTACGAAGGATTGAACCACCAAAAACTTGTCATCCTAAGCGGAGCGTAGCGGAGTCGAAGAACCTGCTTTTGCCTTTTTCTGCTTCAGTCTCTATCCAGCTCGACGATCCGGGCTTTGAACTCGCCGTCCTCGTCCACCGTCAGCAACCCCACCGTTACCGGCAGGCGGAAGCGGCGCGGGCCGCAGGAGCCGGGATTGAAGTAGAGCACGCCCTTGCGCCGGTAGAAGTTGGGCACGTGCGTGTGCCCGGAGAGCACGGCGGCAAACTTTCCGGCGGCTGGGTCCAGGTGCAACGTGTTCAGATCGTGCAACATATAGACATAGCGGCCGCCGATCAGCACCACATCGGTCTCCGGCAGCTCTCGCAGCGTGCCTTCGCGGTCCACGTTGCCGCGCACTGCGGTGACCGGAGCGATCTTACCCAGTTCTTTGAGCACAGACAGCTTGCCCACGTCGCCCAGGTGCAGAATGCGCTCGACTCCGGCCAGGGCGAGCGCAATCTGCGGGCGGTAGAGGCTGTGTGTGTCGCTGACGACACCAATCTTCATGCGGTCTCCCGAAGCGCAGCTTTTTCGCCGCGCTCAGCAGGACAACCAAGGTTGACGCAGCAACAGACTCGACGGCGGTTCACAGCGCGCAGGCCTGTCTCGCCTGCGGAATTAGTTGTGGGGCCAGGATGTGCCGGCTAATCTCCCAAACCGTGCAGTAAGGCACCTATTCTGGCAGGTCAAAGCCCAGGATGTAGACGTCGGGCAGATCAGTCTTACTCCGCTTCCACTTCTCCAAGGGAACATTGCATAAGTTCAGATACGTTTGCCAAGAGTTGCATGTAGGCGCAAGCTCCTGACGGACCCCGAGTTTTTCCAGCAGCTGATTGGATTCCTCGTCAGGGTTGATAGGGCTGAGGCGTTTTGCGAGCTCGTATATACGCATCTCTAGTACCTCGCATTCGAGGGGCTGGGGAGACAAACTCTTTGCTCGTCTGGTTTGATTCTCCCGTGCAGCATGATAGTGAGAATTGCCCTCGTCCTCGGTCATTTTTGTGTCTTCTCGTGCGTTGATGAGATCGCATTTGATGAGATCGCATATCGCTTCCATTTGAACAAGAGTTGCACCGCCGCACGCTTCCGCAAGAATGACAAGTTCTTCTCTTTTCCTGTCGCCAGACTCTTTGGTTTCATTAGGATCGGGAACGAGGCGAGAAATATCGGAATTAGGTAGCTCAAAATTCTGGCTGGATACTGCAGCTTTGCGCAGCTCTTGATTAGCAGACTCCGTGAAAACCTTGCGCCGCAGTTCCTTAAGGGGGATTTCGTTGTGGCTGAGCAAAAACTTGAGTTGGTCGTCGTCAAGCGCATCAAGAACTTCCCGTGGAACTGGTAAATACGCTGGTTCTGGCAGGCAGCTCAGCAGGATATAGGACAGCAGTTCAGGAACGTCCGGGATCAGCTTCCAGAGTTCTTCAGCGATTCCTTCAAGCCATCTGGTATTGTCAGGCTCACGCGAACTGGCAGCCTGCTTCTGGTTTGGTGTGCCAATTTCGTATCGTTGTCGGTTGGGCACTCCAATTTCACAAGCCATCTCCGGGCCGAGAAATTGCAGCAACACATCGATCATTTCGTCCACGGTCACTAATCCGTTCGGCAGTAATTCCTTCGAGGCGTACCGCAGATAATCAGCGATGATACTGCCGTGGTCGCCATTCGCTAAAACAAGCCGACTTATATGCGGGAGATTCCAGAAACGGCCTGGCATATCAGAGGCAGGCCAAAAGTTAAAGAACAACCCCGCGTGCTCTTCGAGTGTGGACTGTACAAGGCCAGCTTTGTCTGACACCACGTTTTTGTATCGAGCCATGGTCGAAGCATCGTCGCCCTTGCCGGGTTTGGCGACATGCTTTGCTGCCAAATAGCGGATGTAGCCATTCTCGTCATCCAATGCTAGATCAATAAGCGCTTCGCGTTGGCGCGACCATCGCATGGCAAGCGGCTCTTTGCGCGCGTCAGCAAGCAGAATGGAAAGCAAATATGCACGGTCGCTTAGGGAGAGACCGGGCCACGCAAGTTTTATTCTTTCTAAGGCAAGAGGAGTGCCATCCAACAGGGGCTCAAGGTACTGAGGAATTCGATTGTTTTCACCCATGATTTAAGGTCCTTCTTGTGAGGCTTATGCTGTCTCCGTTCTCTTCATATGGCTCCAGGTCTTCACTGGAGAGATTGGCATCTATGCGCCCGGTATAGGTGAACTTCAATCCTTCGACCCGCTGAACACCTATAAAGCGATGGCCGCTATATGAGGCTCCGTCTCGAATTTCATGTGCAACGTGTCGCTGGTCGTCTAGTGGACCCCATTCGGAAACCGCGTTGAAAAGGTCGTCTGTACCCTTGATTCGTGCAGTGAATGCCATCGATAGCCCCCCATCATGGCAAGAGCATACCACGGGCCGCCATTTATCGGTTTGTGATGTAGTATGTAGCCCATTAGAGGGGGTAAATGGGTATGAATGCCGGGGCAAAGATAGCGCAAGGAGTCTTCCGTCTGCGCAATGCTGACGCGGAACTGCCAGCCGCACAGAAACAAGAGAGCGCATTTTGGCTACCTTGAGTGTCTAGAACCGGTCTCATATATGCAGCAAGGCTCTTTTTGCCGACTGTGAGAAGGAGTTGAGAGATGAGCGGTACTAAGGAGTCGTCATCAGAGCCCCATCTCCAGCCGGGTGCACGGACCATGCCGGCGTTAAAAATTAGATTCTGCAGAGCAAGAATACAGCGACTGAGGCGGCAAAGTGGGGTTGAATAGATTATGGGCATTTCACGGCAGGGTATAAGTTTGTCTTTGGCGCTGGCTGTGCCCATGGTTTTGGCGCAGGCTCCTCCGTCCCGGTCTTCGCAGATGGAAAGCTCTCACGCGATTCAGGCGGAGGCCTGGCAGATCGTCCTGCTGGCCAATCAGGCCCGCGCTCAGGCTGGAGCTGCGCCGCTCCAGTGGGATGCGGCACTGGCTGCGGCCGCCCGCCAGCACTGCCTGCGCATGGTCGCCGAGGGGAAAATCGCCCACCATTATGCGGACGAACCGGACGTCTCGCAGCGCGCCGCGCAGGCCGGCGCCCACTTCAGCCTGATCGAAGAGAACGTGGCGATTGCCCCCACTCCCGCCGCGATTCATGATGCATGGATGCACTCGCCCGGCCACCGCGCCAATTTACTGAACCCCGCTGTGGACCGGATTGGCGTGACCGTGGTGGCCGGCCCGGATGGCCTTTATGCCGTGGCCGACTACGCGCGCGCCGTGCCGGTGCTGACGCAGGCACAGGTGGAAGCCACGGTTACCGCTTTGATTGATGGCGTCACCGTTCTGCGCGATGCGACCCTTGCCCGCGCCGCCTGCGCCACGGACAACGGGCTGCCCCGCCCCGCTTCCGGAGCAAAGCCCAGGTTCATCATGCGCTGGCAGGACGCGGAGCTGACCCGACTGCCTGAGGAACTGGCAGACAAGCTGGCCTCGGGAAAGTTTCGCCAGGCGGCTGTGGGCAGTTGTCCGACAAAGGGTCAGGAAGGCCCCTTCACCGCCTACCGCGTTGCCGTGCTGCTCTATTGATTCTTTTTCCTCAGCTTCGTTCCGGGGGCGAGGGAACTTTGACGGAGGCCATTCCCGCGGCGGTTGCCGCCTGAATGCCCAGATCGGTGTCTTCAAAGACCAGGCAATGGGCAGGCGCCACGCCCAGTCTTGCGGCGGCCAGCAGAAACCCATCAGGGGCCGGTTTGCCGCGCTTATAGTCTTCCGCGGAGACGATAGTGTCGAATCTATCCAGCAATCCAAGCACGCTCAGCGAGCCAAAGACAGAATCGCGCGTGCTGCCCGAAACCACGGCGAAGGGAATCCTGCCATGATGAGACTCGATGTGCTCCAGCACTTCAGGGATAGCCTTGAGCTGCGGGAGCTGTTCGAGGTAGAGGGCTTCCTTCCGCGAAGCGACGGCATCGACGGGCATCTTCAGTCCGTGGATCTCGTTCAGGTCGGCGATGATCTTCCTGACAGGTTTGCCACCCCAGGAATAGAACAGCTCCTCCGCATATTCGCAGTTCCACTCCGCCAGCACCGTCTTCCAGGCAATGTAGTGCAGCGGCATGGAGTCGGCGATGGTGCCGTCGCAGTCGAAGAGATAGGCGCGGAAGTCGCCCGCGGGCAGTTGAAGTTTCATGCCGCGCAGCCGCCTTCGCCGGGTCCACCCTCGCCGAGTTTGGTCGGCTCCATCTTGAGAGCATTGTTGAAGCGGTTGAAGTAGTTGAACAGGCCGATAGCGCAGAGCAGCTCCACAATCTCACCTTCCGAGTAGAAGCCGCGCAGCTCGGCGAACTGCTCGTCAGAAACAGAATTGGCGTCGCGGGTGACGGTCTCGGCCAACCGCAGAGCAGCCTTCTCGGCGGGGGTAAAATCCTCGCGCTGGGGCCAGTCGGCCAGGTGCGCGAGCTGCTCGTCAGTCCAGCCCAGCCCCTTGGCCAGAATGGTATGACTGGCCAGGCAGTAGGGCGTCACGTTCACCTGGCTGGTGCGGACGATGATCAGCTCCTTGAGCTTCGTCGGGACCGTTCCGGTTGTGAGCACCGCGGCAAAGTGGGCCTGCATGGTCGTGAAAATCGCCGGACGGTGGGCCATCACTCGAAACATGTTGGGCACGTTGCCGCGCAGGGCAAAGATATTGTCGTAGAGCGTCGCCATTTCAGGAGTCACTTGGCTGCGGTCCAGCCGGGAAATTCGGGACATCGGTTCTCCTCCCTTCGGCTCCGCTCAGGGCAGGCTTTCGGTTCTTCTATCGTATCGCCTGCGCCGGCTTCCGGCACGCGCCCCAGCCGGACGAACTTCCGTTCTGCGGTCCCGCCCGCAGGCAGGGCCAAAACGGAAGATGGATCAGATTCCATCCATCAGAATTTTTGACGCGCCTCGCGCTCTCTGCTACCTTTGTAGTGGAGAACTCCTCTCACGGCACTCCTCAGTAGCTCAATGGCAGAGCATTCGGCTGTTAACCGAAGGGTTGTAGGTTCGAGTCCTACCTGAGGAGCCAAAATATCTCCTTATAATCAAACCACTTACGCCAATCCCAAAAATTTTGTACTGCTTTTGTACTGCCAGGGAAAATCTCTCTCACGGCTTTGTGTCTGGCGGTATTAGAAGCCAGAGGGATATGCACCGTGGCTGTCACTGTTTATGCCCGGCACTCGGGAAAGTGCCCGCAAAGTAAAGTAAGGCACGCCGGTCAGCACCGGCGGTGCAAATGCCCTCTCTGGCTGCGCTGGGGCAAGAGCCACAGGCGGTCGGCCCGAACGCGCTCCTGGGAGATCGCGACCAAGGCTGCACGCAAGCTTGAAGAGGAGCTCGAACGTGACGCCTTGGGGATTGAACAGCCCAAGCCGCCCGACCACGTCACGATCTATGCGGCACTGGAACTCTACCTGCTTGACCGGTCGCAGCGCGGGATCAAGGACTCCACCTCAGGCTAGGTTCTGGCCGAAGACTAACATTTCATCTGGTTTAGAAATATTGGGGCCGATCAACGGGTGGCCATCTTTTCGGCTTACAGCATCTTGTTCTCGACACTGCTCAGGGTTGCATCGGCGGCTGCCCGGCTCCAGCCGATGCGCAGGTCCTTTACATCGTGTAAAGCGAAAGCTCCCTCAGCACCGCGTGGAGCAGTTATGGCAAAGAAATCCGCACGCGCAACATCGGTAAGATAAAACGCAGGCCGCGCGTCAGGAGTCGTATTCGCAATCTCCACGTGGCTCATTTCCAGATTGCGTACATGCCGCAGGTAGAACCCGGACGCCGGCATCGTCCCAAACATCTGTGGCTCCGGATACTTTGCCTCCAGTTCCGGCGGATGAATTTGAGTAGTTTCCACCGAAGCGCCGCCTGCTGTCTCCACATAGATATTGGAGAGTTTTACATCTTCAATGAAGTGTCCTGGAATGCCGCTGAGAATCGAAGCGTACTTCATCGGCGAATTGTAGCAGGCCAGATTGCTGATAAGAATGCGCTTGAGAGTCCCCACCTTGGTGCTTTCCTTGGGCCCCCGCAGCCGCGCTCCAAGCCGCATGAAGATCGGCCCCGAGACCAGATCGCGCATGGTCGTATTGGTGATGGTGATGTCTTCCAGCAGAGCGCCATCAACGGTCTCCAAGGCATAGCCCTGGCAACCTTCGAAGACGCAGTCGGAGATCGTGATGTTGATGAATCCGCCATTCGATTCCGTGCCGCACTTGATGCGACCCATACGTGGCACATGAGAGTTCGGCGCAAATTTCTTGAAGGTTCCGTCGAGCACCGACCCCAGTTCGTAGCAGCCCGTGACCCAGCAGTTGGTGATCGTCAGGTTCCTGGTCGGCCGCGCATAGCCCAGGGCAAAACTTGATTTTGGACAGATGCCATCGTCCCACGGCGAGTTCACCGTGCAGTTGGAGACGCGCACATTCTGACAGCAATCAGTGTCCATGCCGTCGCGATCGGTGTCTATCTTCAGATTGTCGATAGTCAGGTTATCCACGCCGGTCAGCAAGAGACCGAAGTGACCGCCCTTGAGAATCGAAAAGTCGCGTAGCAACACGTTGTAGCAGTTTTTGAGTGCAATGGACTTGTTGGCGACCCCGGGCTGTTCGGACTTGAACGGTGCGCCATCTTCCGCCCGTCCTCGTCCGTTGGCCAGGCCCCTGCCCCAAATCAGTCCCGGTCCAGTAATGCTGAGATCGTGAATGCCCTCGCCCCACAGCAGCGAGTTATGCCAGTGATTATGGCCGTAATCCTGGTAGCGGTTCCAGGCGGTATTAGGCTCGGCAGCGTCGTAAACGCCGCCATGATAGCCGGTTTGGTCGCCGGGCAGCGGCGAGTCGGCAGCCACGATGGCGCTTCCCTGTTCCAAGTACAGATGAACCTGGCTCTTGAGGTGAATAGAAAAACAGAGATAT
>JBAVYF010000675.1:0-2536 GCA_049698655.1 Occallatibacter sp.
CAATCGACTTCCGGCGACGCCGCGGCGAACAATGAAGCTCCTGTACTGAATCCAAATGCGTTTTCTCTTCTCCCGTCCGGGGATGGGATTAAGACGTTCGTCAAGATTTTGCCGAAGCCCAGAACACTCTTGAAAATTGCGGCGCTCGTCTTCGCGATTTTCCTGGGAGGGTTGATCTGGACAGTCATAAGAGCTCACAACCCTCTAAGCGCGCAGGCAGCCAATGTCAAAGCCGCCAATCTGCGCGGCGGCGCGAACGCGCCTGAGGAATCCTTGCTTGATGAGATCAAAAAGGACTTGCAGACCTTGGATCCGCGAGAGTCCGCTCAGTCAACAGACCCGCAGGCCGACCACCCCGCAGCCCGGAATGTGAATAGGGCGCGGAAGGGTAAGACGCACACCACAGGCCAGAACGATCAAGCCGTCTCTTGCATAGTAAGGCCGTATGTTACCCTTGGTGCCACGAGAGACGAAGTGCTGGCTGAGCAAGGAACTCCGACAGCATCTTCTGAAGATACGCTGGTTTATGGAAAATCGGAGTTGTATTTCAAATACGGCGCCGTCGCCGGCTGGCGAATCGATCCTAACTCATCTCAGATTCGGGTAAAGATAGTGCCGCAATACACGATTAATCCGAGCCTGGAGTATTTTACGGTTGGCTCATCCAGAGACACAGTGCTGGCAGTTCAGGGTACTCCCACGGCGTTTACTGAAGACAAGTGCGAATACGGAGGCTCTGTAATATATTTCAGCAATAACAAAGTTGTTGGCTGGAAAAACGATTCCGCTTCGACCCCGCTTCGGGCGAGATAGCCGGTATCCACGCCCGGCCTGTTTCTATACTCAGAACATGGCCAAAGCCCAGGTTTGCGGATGGACGCTGGAAGAGGCTGCGCGCAGGCGCGGAGCGCGGCGCATTGCCGGTCTTGACGAGGTGGGCCGCGGTCCGCTCTTCGGGCCGGTCGTCGCCGCTGCAGTCATTCTACCCCGAGGCTGCTCCCTGCAAGGACTCACCGACTCAAAGAAACTCTCGGAAAAGAAGCGCAACGAGCTCGACGTGGAGATTCGCTTGAACGCTGTCGCCTGGGCCATCGCGGCCGTGGACGCCGAGACCATCGACCGTATCAACATTCGCCAGGCGTCGCTCCTGGCCATGCGCCGCGCCGTCGAGCAACTGCAGCTTAGCCCGGACTTTTTGCTCGTCGACGGCCGCGACACCATCGACTGGCAATGCCCGCAGCAGGCCGTTATCCACGGTGACGCAACCAGCTTTTCCATCGCTGCCGCCTCTGTGCTGGCCAAGGTCCACCGCGACCGTTTGCTGGTGGAGATGGACCGCGAATATCCCGGCTACGGCCTGGCGCGGCACAAGGGCTACTGCTCGCCGGAGCACATCGCAGCCCTGGCCCGCCTCGGCCCAACCCCGCTGCATCGAAAAAGCTTTCATCCGGTGGCGCAAGCCGTGTTGCGATTCGAGTGAGACGTAGGCTTCAGGCCAGACTTGTCTTGCGCTGCTTCACCCACGCGAAGAAAATCCGCGCTGCAAGCAGTACGCCCAGAATCACAGTCACGGTCATCGGCGTCCTCACACCGGGCTTGACCTGCCACCAGTAATGAATCACTCCGCAGACAGCAGCCGCGTAGACCAGTCTGTGCAGCTGGTTCCAGCGCTTGCCGCCCAGCTTGCGAATCGCCCAGTTGGTCGATGTCGCCGCCAGTGGCAGCAGCAGTAGCCACGCGGTCACGCCGGCGGTGATGTAGCGACGCTTGGCGATATCGGCGGCCATTGCGTTCACATTGAATCCGGCATAGAGCGCGACATAAGTCAGCAGGTGCAGCGTGCCGTAGAAAAAGGCAAAAAGCCCCAGCAACCTGCGAAATTTGATGAGCCAGCTCAGGCGCGGGCTCAGCCGCCGCACCGGCGTGATGGCCAGCGATACCGTCAGCAGCCACAACGTTTCCAGGCCGGTTGTAAAAGTGATCGTAGCCGTAGGGTCTGCGCCTAAATGGTTGGTAACTGCGCCCCAAAGCAGCCAGCTTACCGGCCAAAGACAAACCAGCCAGACGAGAATCTTGAGCAAGACGAGAGTCGATTTTTTCATAGTTATTCCGGAGTGGAGTTAACGGAGTGGACGCTAACTCCGCTTCAATAATTCTTCCTCAGGTCCATCCCGTTATACAACGACGCGACCTGGTCCCCGTAGCCGTTGAACATCAGCGTGGTGCGGCGCTGCGCGTAGAAGGGCTGGCCGATGCGGCGCTCGGTCTTCTGGCTCCAGCGGGGATGATCCACGTTGGGATTCACGTTGGAGTAGAAACCGTATTCGCTGGGACCCTGATCATTCCATGTCGCGGGCGGCTGCTTGTCGAGGAAGCGCACGGCAACGATCGACTTCGCCGACTTGAAGCCGTACTTCCACGGCACAACGATGCGCACCGGCGCGCCGTCCTGATTGGGCAGCACCTCGCCATATAATCCAAAAGTCAGCAGCGTCAACTCGTTCATCGCCTCGTCCATGCGCAGCCCCTCGGAGTA
>JBAVYF010000676.1:0-2294 GCA_049698655.1 Occallatibacter sp.
CCCATCTGGTTCCGATGATCGGCACGATGCAACTGTTTCTGCTGTTTGCGAGCGCGTGGCTTGTCCCAGGTGCAGTAGAAAAGGTTGTCCTCGAACTCATGCGGGCTGAGGCAATTTCTGTCGAGACCGTACAATGCCTCGGCGTTGATGCCCGTGCGCGCGGCAATGATCACCATGAACGGGATCAGTTGCTGAGCGCTGGTGGGTACGTTTCCGGGCTGATAAGTCTCCCGTATTTTCCGGATG
Organism: Occallatibacter sp.; assembly: GCA_049698655.1. GTDB lineage: Bacteria > Acidobacteriota > Terriglobia > Terriglobales > Acidobacteriaceae > Telmatobacter. The sequence continues at coordinate 247 of JBAVYF010000676.1, forward strand.
CTGGCCCCCGCTGCAGCCAGAAGCTTCCGGAAGTCGGACCGTGAAAGGGCCTTTGACTCGGTGCGATCATGATCTGATCCCGCAAATAGGTTTCGCGGGGTGGAGAAGACCTTAGCGAACTCTTTGGGGTACAGCCGTCGTGACTTGCGCAGGAAACAGCAGCAGGCCGAGAAAAAACCGGCAGCCGACTTCCGTTTCAGACCGCGCCTCGCCATCAGCCAGACGGCAAACTCTTTCAACAAGTCTGTGCTGAGATCTTTAGCAGTTAGTACGTCTGGCTGGCTTTGGCAGCGATAACTGAGAAACCGGTGGAATTGCCTCAGCGTGCCGATTATTCTGCGCGCGGTTGCGTTTCGGGGTCGGGGCTGGTGGATCATCCAAAAGCTGTTGGCCAACACCCTCGCCAACGCGGGACGAGACGAAAGAAATGTCAGATTTACCGAGAAGGGCCAGCTACCGGGCGGCTCGAAAGTTTGCACGAGAGGTGCGTTCTCGGCTCGCCACTGGACAAGGGCGTGTTTCCGAAGAGTCGCCTCCCCCACCGAACTCCATCGCTTTCCAGTGCCGTCTTGTCGCGTAGATTATCCTTCCAGCAGCCGATCGACGAAGCTGTTGTGCGTTTCAATCACCTCGCTGCGCATACGCTCGGTAAGATGAAGATATCTTTCCGTCGTCGCCATGTGCGCGTGCCCCAGTTCCATCTGTACTACCTTCAGCGGATCCGGGGCGCCAATGTCCTGCAGGTAAGCCAATCGCTCCCCGGCATAACAGTGGCGCAGTAAATGAGGCCAAATGTGCAAGGCCGTGCGTTTGCAGTTGGTCGAGAACACTCGATTGATCGCTGACGTCTGGAGCGGCTTTCCCGTCCGGCCCACAAACACACTGCCAGGGCTTCCGCCGTTGCTCTTCACCCGACGCCAGCGTTCCATGTGAATGTACTTCTCAATTGAGCGGAGCAATCGGACCGGAAAGAGGACGGCTCTCTGCTTCTGGCCTTTACCCGTGATCTTGACGGTTGCGGTCTCCTTTTCAAGGGCGCCGGGGTTCTCGGGAAGCGCATTTAGAGGCAGCGAGCACAATTCAGCCGACCGCATACCAGTCAGCCACATAACCTCAGCCATCAATTGGTCTCGCCAGTTCCGGAAGCTCTTTATGAATCGCCGTACCTCGTGCCGCGGCGGGATATTTATTTCTTCCTTCCCTTCCGTCAGCTTCAAGCTGGTGTGACCCAGTGAACCAGCATTCGTTTTGACCCAGGGGTTGAGGTTTACTGGGCTGCGGTGTGAAAGTCGCGTCGTTTCCAATTCAAATGGGAGCGCACCGAGCCAACCCTTCTTTTGGGCGAACCTGTAGAACTGGCAGATTACGGTCAGTTTGTGATTAATGGTGCTTCGCTTCAGCGGCCGGCCTGTTTGCGGGCTCGATTCCGAGGCAAGAATGTTCCGGTAGGTGGCGAGATTAAGTTCGGTGGCATGCCGCCAATCCAGATCGGTCCTTTCGCAAAAATCCAACCAATCCGCGAACTGGTACGCGTAACTTCTCCAGGTCCTGGCTGAACTGGTCTTGCCATTGACAACGCTCAACCAGGTCAGAAAAGCGTTCGGCTCGGCTTCCCATCTCATCTGGGAATTCAAGAGAAATGGCTGTCTCTGCGAGTCGAAGAGCACATGCATACAGCGATGAGACGAACTTTAACGGAGTTGGTTAGCAGGGATCGTTCGGAAGCCCGTTGAGGCATGCATCCGGGCTGTTGAATATAAGTCAGGTCCAGCGAAGACGTGAGGCGGGAACCCGGCATTTAGTCAAATCAAACATACAAGAAAGATCGCTGAGATAACCGTAGTTATATTAGCGATGGCGCGTATGTGTATGATACAGACCCGCGCGTTTAGGCCGTTTGGCTCACCTGCATAGGAAAAATCTACAGGTCCATGTTGGAACGCGACCAGGCGTGTGAGATCGTTGGCGACCGGGCACGGCCCATGCGCTCACTCATTCATTCTTCGCACGGGATTTTCCAGGAGGGTCTTTAACCTTTCTCCTGATTC
>JBAVYF010000677.1:0-1627 GCA_049698655.1 Occallatibacter sp.
GCAGCCTCGCCAAGTGAGTGGTCAACTCCTTTCCGCAAGAAGAATCGATAAGCGCTTCACGGGCGTCATCGTGATCGGGGCGGTCCTGCTCGACATGTACCGCACACGCAAGGCCGCGGAGGTGCGCATCGAGACACCCGCTGACCTCTACCGGGCCTCCATGCTCGAGAAAATTGCCGCCATGCGAAGAGATCTCTCTACCGTCAAGGGCGATGATGGGAACGGGCAGCAGGCAGCGGCGCTAAGGGCCCGGATGGCGCAGGCCAGAAGCGAGCTGAAAGCGAACTTCGCTCAGATGAAGGCGCACGAGAGGGTTGAGCAGGCTCGCATCCGTGCAGAGGAAAGAGCGGCCGATCACGCGTTTGCGAAAAAGGAGCTTTTGCGCCAGGAAGACACGGAGCGTGGGTCCACATCACGAAAACATCCCTGAACGCATGTTCGGGGTGGAAACTCAAAGGGAGGTGCCTATGAGCATTTCTGTGCGAAGAGGCGTGCTGCTATCCGCGGCGGTGCTGTTTGTCGCCCTGAGCGGACCAGTGTTTGCCGGAGGGCAGAAGGAAGGAGGAGCGGCGCAAAGAGCTACGGCAGCTGGAGGGAAAATCTACATCCCTATTATTTGCAAGGGCTTCCAGCACCAGTTCTGGCAGACCGTGAAGAAGGGTGCGGAAGCTGCTGCGGCGCAGTTGGGCGTGCAGATGACCTTTGAAGGGCCTCCGTCGGAAGCAGATATCCAACCCCAGGTGCAGATGCTGGTCAACGACATGGCGAAGAACCCGTCGGCCATCTGCCTTGCAGCGCTGGATACCAACTCGGTGATGGATCAGCTCAACCAAGCCGTCCAGAGGAAGATCCCGATCATCGGGTTCGACTCGGGAGTGCCCAACGCTCCCAAGGGGGCCATTTACGCGACGGCTGCCACCAACAGCTACGCGGCCGCCGGACTGGCCGCCGACAAGATGTTCGCGGCCCTCAAGGACAAGATCGCGGCGGCCAGTGACTCGAGCCCGGTGACGATTGTGGAGTGCCAGCAAGACGTTACAAGCCAGTCGATAACTGACCGGGGCAAGGGATTCCGCGACGAGATGATAAAGTTGATCACCACGCAGACGAACCACACGAAGGCGGAAATTCGGGTGCAAGGCAATCCCGCGTACATCGCGCCAGATAGCCCAACCAGCGGGAAGGCCATCATCATCAGCATGGTGGTCCCTGCCACAGCGAAAGATCCCGACGTTGCGGCTGCGGTCCAAGCGATGCTGAACCGGGTCAAGTCCGATAACATCATCGGGGTGTTCTGCTCCAACGAAGGCACTGTGAAGGGGCTGATAACGTCGACCAATGACGGCAGTGCCCTGCCGACCGAGTATCCCGGCTTGATCGTGATCGGCTTCGATGCCGGCAAGCTGCAGAAGCAGGCGGTGCGCAGCAAGTACTTCCTGGGGTCCATCACGCAGGACCCGTACAACATCGGTTTTCAGGCCGTGACGTTGGCGTACAAGGCTGTGAAGGGCGAGCCGGTTGCGGACGTGGACACGGGCGCCAAGTTCTACGACTCGACCAACATGGACGAGCCTGATATCGCTCAGCTGCTTTACGATTGAAAGGGGAACGCCCCTGAGGGAAGCAG
>JBAVYF010000678.1:0-3073 GCA_049698655.1 Occallatibacter sp.
GAGGAAGATTCTGTCACGGTGAGCCAGATGATTCAGTTTCTCGCCCGCCGCCTGACCATGGAAGACAAGCCGGTGGCTCTGCGCCGGCTGTTGAGCCACACACGCAGCGAGCGGGCGCTGATCGCCATGTTCCTGGCGCTGCTGGAGATGGTCCGCCTGCAGGCCATCTTGCTCCGCCAGGACCGCCAGTTCAGCGAAATCTTCATCAAGAAGCACACCGGCTTCGACGCCGTGATGAACGAAGGCCTGGGCAACGCGCGAGACGACTGGCGGTAGGCGCGAGTTCTATTCGGTACGTTGATGGACGGATTACTTCACTGTTGTGCCAGACAGTGGGAACGCGCCAGTCGATATATGGAGTAGGGAGAAGGTATTCAAGTGGAAGAAAAGGCAAAACCCGAGCATGATCGTTGCAGCCAGATTTGGGCGGAACTCCAAGAAAAGGCTAAGGAAGACCCGGAGTTGGCGAAGAAGCTGAAAGCTGAACAGAACGTGATGGAACGCTACAAGGAGACTTTCCAGCGGTTGGCGGATTGCTGACCCAACTCCAGCACGATTTCCACCACGAGCGCGCTTCCCCTTCCCGAGCCGTGCCCCTCACCGTGTAGAATTGTTACAGTCAGGTTAATTCCTCCGCCTGGCAACGCAAACAATCGTGCGAAGATGCGGTTGTTGGGGTTTTATGGACACCAATTTGTCCGGCTCTGCTATCTCCTGCTTCAAACCATCCCCTATGTATTTGTTTTGTCCTGCTGTTCATCACACTCGACTTCGGAGGCCCAGGCGTGTCCGGAATCTCTCCGGCCGCATTGGTGAACTCTGATGGCCGACCTGGCAGCCGCCGTGGAAGTACTGCCTTCAAAAAAGTCGCGTCTTGATAGCACTCTTAACAAGAGGCCCAGCGGCGTGAGCATCGCTATTTTTCTGGCGGCTCTGGCCGGCGGCCTGTGCTACATCGCACTTCACGTTGCAAGGGACATGCAAGAGGTCACCGTCACCAGCATCTGGCCATATCTTCTGCTGGCCCTGGCGCTGCTGATCGCGCTTGGTTTTGAGTTCGTCAACGGCTTCCATGATACGGCCAACGCTGTGGCCATGGTCATCTATACCCATTCTCTGGAACCCACCACGGCGGTGGTCTTGTCGGGGATGTGCAATCTGGCCGGGGTGCTGGCCTCCTCCGGCGCGGTGGCCTTTGCCATCATCACGCTGCTGCCGGTCGAGCTGATCCTTCAGGTCAGCTCGGGGGCCGGCTTCGCGATGGTTTTTGCGCTGCTGGTCGCGGCGATTCTCTGGAATCTGGGCACGTGGTGGCTCGGGCTGCCGGCCTCCAGCTCGCACACCATGGTGGGTTCCATCATCGGCGTGGGGATCGCCAACCAACTGTTCAACCCTCACATCGGCGCCTCCGGCGTGGATTGGGAGCAGGCCATCAAGGTTCTGAAGGCGCTGCTTATCTCGCCGGTGGTTGGCTTTGGCACCGCCGCGCTGCTCATGCTGCTCTCCAAATGGCTCATCAAATACCCCTCCCTCTACGAAGCGCCTAAAGACAAGCAGCCTCCTCCGTGGCCCATTCGCGCCCTGACGGTGCTCACCTGCACGGGCGTCAGCTTCTTTCACGGCTCCAACGACGGGCAGAAGGGCATGGGCCTGATCATGCTGATCCTTATCGGCACCATGCCCACCGCCTACGCCCTCAATCACGCCATCACCGCCAACGGCATGCAGGAGTTCATCGCCGCTTCAGAACAGGCCGGCCACATTCTCGACCGCCATGTGGACCAGCACGCCATTCTCGGCTCCGACGCGCGCGCCGAGGTCACCGACTACATCCGCACGCAACAGCTTCGGCCGGAGACGATTCTGGCATTGCGAGAACTGGTTGCGGAAGTGAACCACGAAGTGACCCTCTACAAGGTCTTCAAGTCCGTCCCGGCGCAGGAACAGACCAACGTTCGCAACGATATGTACGTGGCCGGCGAAGCATTGCGGCTGATGGCCAGGACTCACAACCCGGCCTTCACCACCGAGGAGAGCGCGGCTCTGAAGAACTACGTGGGCGAGCTGGACAAATCCACCAAGTTCATCCCCGACTGGGTCAAAGTGGCCGTGGCGCTGGCCCTTGGACTGGGCACGATGGTGGGGTGGAGGCGCGTCGTTGTCACGGTGGGCGAAAAGATCGGCAAGGAGCACCTGACCTATGCGCAGGGCGCCTGCGCCGGACTCGTGGCCATGGGTACCATCTTCGTCGCCGACACCTTCGGCCTGCCGGTTTCAACCACGCACATTCTCAGTTCCGGAGTGGCGGGCACCATGGCCGCCAACGGCAGCGGCCTGCACATGTCGACGATTCGCAACATCGCGGCGGTCTGGGTCTTCACGCTGCCGGCCGCGGCGCTGCTTTCCGGCCTGCTCTACTGGCTCTTCCGCGCGATTTCCTGAGCGGTTCCGGGCTTCCAGGGCAGAGGCATCTTCGTGCGACTGAGAATGCCTCGCCCCGCGCAGGCAACTTACTTCTTCTTAAACTTCATCAACTCCACGGCCTTCAGCGCGATATGCTCGGCGCTGACTTCCAGCTCCTTGACCAGCTCCCAGGGCGCGCCGGAGTCGCCGAAGCGATCTTTTACGCCGATGGCTCCGGTGATCAGGGGCTTGCCGTAGAGTTGCTTGCTTTCAGTGAGGATGCCGCTGACGCGCCACGCCAAAGCGCCGATCTGGTGTTCTTCGGCTGTGACCACGACGCCGGTATCCTGGGCGGCGCTAACGATGGCTTCTGCGTCGATGGGCTTGAGCGTGTGCAGGTTGAGAACGCGCGTCTCGTAGCCGTAGTCGCGCTTCAGAATCTGGGCGGCCCGCATCGCCTCGGGGACCATGGGTCCGCAGGCGATGATACTCAGGTCCTCGGACTCATTTTTGTACTCGGAGGCCAGCCGGGTCTCGAAGGCGTCAATGAAGTTGGCCGCCTCCGCGCGCAGGCGAATCGCGTTGGCCTTGCCGAAGACAAAGGGGGTTTTCTCATCCGTGACGATCGGCGTGGCCTCGCGCGCAAGACGGATATACTTGGGACCTTCAT
>JBAVYF010000679.1:0-4290 GCA_049698655.1 Occallatibacter sp.
AGAAGGCCATGGGCAAGGAAAAGTTTGATCGCAGCAAGCCGCATGTGAACGTGGGGACGATTGGCCACATCGATCACGGCAAGACGACGTTGACGGCGGCCATCACCAAGGTATTGCAGAAGCACAATCCGAAGAACCAGTTCCGCTCCTTTGACTCGATCGACAACGCGCCGGAAGAGCGGGAGCGGGGCATCACCATCGCCACGGCGCACGTGGAGTACGAGACCGCCAACCGCCACTACGCGCACGTGGATTGCCCCGGCCACGCCGACTACATCAAGAACATGATCACCGGCGCGGCGCAGATGGACGGGGCGATTCTGGTGGTTGCGGCCACCGATGGTCCGATGCCGCAGACCAAGGAGCACGTTCTGTTGGCGCGCCAGGTGGGCGTTCCCTGCGTGCTGGTGTTTTTGAACAAGTGCGACGCGGTCGAGGACCCGGAGCTGATCGACCTGGTGGAGATGGAAGTTCGCGAGCTTCTGGGCAAGTATCAGTTCCCGGAAGACGCGCCGGTGATTCGCGGCTCGGCGCTGGGCGCGCTGAACGGCGAGCCGCAGTGGGAAGCCAAGATCGACGAGCTGATGGAGGCGGTGGACACGTATGTTCCGCGGCCGGATCGCGCGGTCGACAAGCCATTCCTGATGCCCATCGAGGATATCTTCTCGATCTCCGGGCGCGGCACGGTGGTCACCGGGCGCATCGAGCGCGGCAAGGTGAAGGTGGGCGAGGACGTGGAGATTGTGGGCTTCCGCGAGACGCGCAAGACGGTGTGCACGGGCGTGGAGATGTTCAAGAAGCAGCTCGACGAAGGCATGGCGGGCGACAACGCGGGCATTCTGTTGCGCGGCATTCCCAAGGAAGATGTGGAGCGCGGAATGGTGTTGGCCAAGCCGGGCTCGATCACGCCGCACACAGTCTTCAAGGGCGAAGTGTATGTGCTGAGCAAGGAAGAGGGCGGTCGTCATACACCGTTCTTCAAGGGCTACCGTCCGCAGTTCTACTTCCGCACGACGGACGTGACGGGAGTGGCGCAGTTGCCGGAGGGCGTGGAGATGGTGATGCCGGGCGACAACGTGCAGCTCGAGGTTGAGCTGATCACGCCGGTGGCTTTGGAAAAGGGCCTGCGGTTTGCGATCCGCGAAGGCGGCCGCACGGTAGGCGCGGGCACCATCTCGGAGATTATCAAGTGATAGTTGTCAGTTATCAGTGGTCAGTTGTCAGTTACGGATTTGCCGGTGTAAGCCGATGCGGTTGAAGCGGACACAAAAAGAACTGACCACTGATCACTGAGCACTGGAAGGGATTTTGGATGCGGGAAATTGTTACATTGCAGTGCACTGAGTGTAAGGAGCGGAACTACTCGACGACGAAGAACAAGAAGACGACCACTGGCCGTCTGGAGTTCAAGAAGTTCTGTAACCGCTGCCGCAAGCACCAGCCGCACAAGGAAACGAAGTAACGACAGCGATCAGTTGTCAGTCGACAGTTGTCAGTAAGTACCCTGCAAGTCGGGCTCTGAAAACTGACCACTGATCACTGACAACTGACCACTGTTTTTAGGGGCGTAAGCTCAACGGCTAAACTGTCGGTCTCCAAAACCGAACTTGGGGGTTCGAATCCCTCCGCCCCTGCCAGATTGAATTGGAATGCGCAAGGCACGACGCCCGGCGCGAAGGAACTGCAAGCATGGCATGGAAGGCAATAATGGCGAACGGCGATGATCGGCCGGACAAGAAGTTTATTGGCGGTGTGTTTGGGCAGTGGAATGAATTCACGCGTTTTCTGAGCGATGTGCGCGCGGAGTTGCGCAAGGTGGTTGCGCCCTCGCGCAAGGAAGTGCAATCCACGACCACTGTGGTGATTATCGCGGTGTTCATCTTTGGCGTGTTCTTTTTCGTGGTGGACACGATCTTCCAGTACGGTCTGCACGCGTTGCTGGGCAGACTGGGCGGGTTTTAGCCGTGACGGCGGGCGCGAAACGAGAGCAGAAGATGGCAGAAGAAGAATTAGGACAAGCCGAGCAAACCGAGCCGCAGACGCCTGCGCCGCCGGAGCGCAACGAGCGCTTCAAGTGGTACATCCTGCACGCCTACTCGGGCTTTGAGCGCAAGGTGCGTGAGTCGATTGCGAGCCGCGTGGAAGCCTTCGGCCTGGGCGATAAGGTGGGCCGGGTGATGATTCCCACCGAGCCGGTGACGGAGATCGTCAATGGCAAGAAACGCACCGTCGAGCGGGTATTTTTGCCCGGTTACGTGCTCGTCGAGATGGAGCTGGACAACAACCTGTGGCACGTCTTGAAAGACACGCCCAAGGTGACGGGTTTTCTGGGCACGGGCGATAAGCCGGTGGCGCTGAGCGAGGAAGAAGTGAGTGGAATCCTCTTCCGTTCAGAGACTGCCAAGGATAAACCGCGGCTCAAGATCAAGTTTGAAAAGAACGAGCAGGTCCGCATTACCGACGGACCGTTTGCCAACTTCAACGGCGTGGTGGATGAGATCAACGAAGATCGCGAGACGCTGAAGGTAATGGTGACCATCTTCGGGCGCTCCACCCCGGTCGAGCTGGAGTTCGGCAAGGTGGAAAAGATTGAGTAGTTGCTGCTTTTAGCTATTAGCTTTCAGCTTCTAGCCGGTCGTGCCCACCTGGCGGGCGCCGGTTGAAGGCAAACGTTGAAGCGGCAACACCAAAATTTGAACCAGAGACAGATCAGCTAGCAGCTAAGAGCCAGGAGCTAAGAGCTGATTCCGAAGGAATCAAAATGGCACCTCCGAAGAAAATTACGGGTTACGTCAAACTACAGATCGAGGCCGGCAAGGCCACGCCGGCGCCTCCGGTAGGCCCGGCACTGGGCCAGGCGCAGGTCAACATCATGGAGTTCTGTAAGCAGTTCAACGCGCGCACGCAGAACAAGGAAATGGCTGGGCTGATCATTCCGGTCGTCATCTCGGTCTATGCGGACCGCAGCTTCAGCTTCATCACCAAGACGCCGCCAGCCGCGGTTCTCTTGATGAAGGCGGCCGGGGTCGCCAAGGGCTCGGGCACGCCCAACAAGGAAAAGATCGGCAAGGTGACCGAGAAGCAGGTGCGCGAGATCGCCACGCAGAAGATGCCCGACCTGAACGCCGCCTCGGTGGAGACTGCCATCAAGAGCATCAAGGGCACCGCTCGCTCGATGGGCATTGAAGTGGTGGCGTAAGCCGCGGCTTGTTTATAACGCCAAACGGCCCTCCCATTTGGGAGGGTCGTTTTCGCGTGTAGGCTATGATCGCTTGGAGATTCGAGGTTTTCCACCTTTGCCACAAGAACAAGAACGTGGCAAAGATGGGGCACCGGGCTACAGACTTACGCCTTTCTAAGACTTGGGTTCCTACGCAGCCCGGCTAAACGGTTCAATCCTCGGCTGCTTCTTTCGGGATGCTTGCCACAGATCGTAGTCGGTTTGCAACTCATACCAGATTTCCGCATGAGTGCCGAACGCTGCGGAGAGACGCAGCGACATATCGGCCGAGATACCGGCCTTGCCGTTGAGGATGCGGGAAAGGGTTGCGCGAGAAACCCGCAAATGTTTTGCGGCAGCCGTTACGTTTGTGTCGCCCAGAAATTCCCGAAGAACTTTGCCGGGGTGTGGCGGATTGTGCATGCGCATATTGTCGTCTCCTAGTGATAATCCTGATAGTCAACGAGAATCGCGTTCTCGCCCTCAAAAGTAAATGTCAAGCGCCAATTGCCGTTCACCTTCACGGACCAATGGTGTTTGAGATCGCCGCGCAAAGGGTGCAATTCCCATCCCGAAGCATCCATGTCTCTTGCCGACTTGGCTCGATTCAACTGAAAGAGTTGAACAGACAGTTTGGCGGCATGGGAAGGCTGAATTCCTGCCTTGCTTCCGGTGGTGAAGAATCTTTCGATGCCGGAATGCCGGAAGCTCTTGATCATGCGTATAGTGTAGCGCGTCACTACCCAACAGTCAAGTGACTTCCAAGGAACTGAGCTTCTGAACCCTCAGAACCAGCGGCCCAGGGTAACGAAGACTTTGCGGTGGCCGGCGTCGCCGACCGAGATGCCGAAGGTGATCAGGCCGAGCGGCGTGTTGGCCACCAGGCCGGCGAGGCCATCCTGGCGGAGGATAGATTTTGTTTGCGGCGACCAGACCTCGCCTCCCTCGTAGGCGACGAGGCCGTAGAGCCCCTGTCCCAGGCCGGTAGGCAGAGCCGCTATGCGGTGCATGTAGCCGGTGCGGGCGAGGTACGTGTCAGTACCCCGGTACTCATCAAACGACGATGCGGA
>JBAVYF010000680.1:0-6468 GCA_049698655.1 Occallatibacter sp.
GCAGCACCTGTCCGGACTCAAGCTGCCGGGCCATTTCGCTGGCGATTTCGCCGATGCAGTCCGGCGCAAAGGCCACGTTGACGGTCTCGCCCAGCTCCTTGTCCAGCAAGGCGCGCAGCCGGCTGACGACCGGTCGCAGCGAGTACTTCGGATCCGGCTTGCCCTTGGGACGGCCCAGGTGCGAGGCCAGAATCACCTTGGCCTTGCGCCGAATGGCGTAGACGATGGTGGGCAGCGTGGCCACGATGCGGGTGTCGTCGGTGATGGTCGAGCCGTCTTCGGAGAGCGGCACGTTGAAATCGACGCGGATGAAGAGCCGCTTGTTGGCCAGATCGATGTCGCGAATGGAGAGCTTGGGCATGGGAACGGCCTTCCTTGGTAGTTCGGTTACCAGGTAATAGTCGAGCCGGATGCGGCGCCGATTTCAGTGTCGGAAATCACAGCATCCATCTCGATTTCAATCCTCCATGAGGGATTGAGCAGCTGGGCCACTACCACCATGGTAGCGGCGGGACGGATGTGAGCAAAGTATTCGCCATGTATGCGACCCACCTCCTCCCAGTCTTCGGCGTGAGTCAGGTACATGCGAGTACGGACAACATCTTCTAATGAAGCTCCCGCCCGAGCCAGAGCCTCAGCGGCAATGGCAAAAACTCGCCGGGTCTGACCGGCAACGTCCTCGTTGTCTGCGCCAACCGGGCCAGTGCCCGATAAAAAAACAGAGTTCCCCGCGCGCACGGCGCGAGAAAAACCGATGATGGGTTCGTAGGGAGAGGCGCCGCTGATGTTTTTGCGCATGATGGTTTGTGCAATGAACGCGCCGCGGTGGTTGCCGCGGCGCACCGGAATTTACAGGCCCTTCTTGGCCAGGAAGCCGATGAGGTCGACGACGCGGCTGGAGTAGCCCCACTCGTTATCGTACCAACTGAGCACCTTGACGCTCTGGCCGACAACCTTGGTCAGCGGCGCGTCCACGATTGAGCTGCGTGGGTCGCCCTTGAAATCGGAGCTGACCAGCAGGTTCTCGTCGTAACCCAGAATACCCTTCAATTCGCCCACTGAAGCGGTCTTGAAGGCGGCGTTCAGGGCTTCGGCGGTGATGGGCTTTTCGGCGATGAAGGTCAGATCGACGAGCGAGACGTTGGGGGTGGGGACGCGGATGGCAAAACCGTCCAGCTTGCCGGCGGTCTCGGGAATGACCAGCTTGAGGGCCTTGGCGGCGCCGGTCGAGGTGGGAATCATGCTGAGGGCGGCGGCGCGGGCGCGGCGCAGATCCTTGTGCGGGAAGTCGAGGATGACCTGATCGTTGGTGTAGCTGTGGATGGTGGTCATGATGCCGCTGACGATGCCGCAGGTCTCCAGGATGACCTTGACGACAGGCGCCAGGCAGTTGGTGGTGCAACTGGCGTTGGAGAGGATGTTGTGCCTGGAGGGGTCGTACTTGTTCTGGTTGACGCCCAGCACGATGGTCAGGTCCTCGTTGGAGGCCGGAGCGGAGATGATGACCTTCTTCACGGTCGCGCCCAGGTGCGCCTTGGCTTTGGCCCCGTCGGTAAAGTGACCCGTCGACTCGACGACAATCTGCGCGCCCACTTCAGCCCAGGGCAGCTTGGCGGGGTCGCGTTCGGCCCACACCTTGATCTTCTTGCCGTCTACGGAGATGAAATCCTCGCCCGCAACGATCTGGTTCTTCAGGTTGCCCAGGATCGAGTCGTACTTGAGCAGGTGGGCCAGCGTCGCCGGGCTGGTCAAGTCGTTGACGGCAACAAAATCGATCTCGGGATTGCCAAGCGCGGCGCGTAAAACATTGCGGCCAATGCGGCCGAAGCCATTGATACCAACCTTAACTGCCATGTGTGTCTTCTCCTTCGTAGTCGATGAGGCTGTGGTTTGATCTGGTTCGAGCTTGCCCTGATTCGGCGGCTGAAAACATCCCCGCAGGCAATTCCACCAAACTCATGATCGTAACATTCAAGTCAACGGAGACAAAATCAAAACGCATTTCTTCCCGTTTTGCGCAGAACCCCTCGCTCCTTTATTGTGCCGTTCCCGATACAGGATCGTATGTGATGGAATGCACACTGTTTGCGCCACCCTCGGCAAGTATGGTATCCCGATATCAGTACGTACGTGTTGAAGGCGGCATGAGAAAACGCTCCAGACGCAACCCTAATACCTCCGAATCCACCGGCAAGATCGGCCAGGAACTCCCATCGAATCAACAGCGGCCGCTGGTGCCGCTCTATCCGGACGAGGTTCCGGCGGCAGTCCAGCAGTCCCGTGCGCAGCGGTCCCAGGAGCCTGCGCGACGGCCCGCTGTGCAACCGCAGGCAGAGCCGCGCCAGACAGAGCCGCGCCAGACCAGGCCTGAACGGCCCCCAAGACCCGAATCGGCCGCCAAACAAGAGCGGCCCGCACGGCAGGAATGGAATGAACCTGTCGGCTCCGGGCGTTTTGAGCTCGAGACTCAACCGGAGATGCCCTCCGTGGTGCCGCCAGAGCCCGAGGCGGCCGAGCGCTCGCCGCAGGCCCCCAAGGGCTACGTAGTGCTGGCCATCGGTCTGCCCGGCTCTGGCAAGACCACCTGGTTCCGTCGGCGCGGCGTCACGCCGCTCTCCAGCGACCTGCTGCGCAACATCCTCTTCGACGATGTGGAGGAGCAGCGCTACCAAGGGCTGGTCTTTTCTACCCTGCGGTCGCTGTTGCGCGCAAGGCTGATCGCCCGCATGCCCTGGAACTACGTGGACGCCACCAATCTTTCCATCCACGAGCGCCGCCAGTGGATCAAAATGTCCAAGAGCTTTGGCTACGAAGTGCAGGCGGTCTTCTTCGACGTGCCGCTGGAGGTCTGCCTGGAACGCAACAGCAAGCGCGACCGCTCGGTGAGCGAGGACGTGATGCGCAAGATGGCCGAACGGCTCAAGCCGCCGGTCTTCGAAGAGGGCTTTGCCAAGATCACCGTGGTGCGGGTGAAGAGCGCGGGGTGAGCACATAAGACTGTCTTGTTTCTCCCATCCCGCACCAGCGAATCCGGAATGTGGCCTTGCCCGCGTAGAACATATCCCTCAGATTGACAAGTCGGCCGGTGAGCAACCCAACTATTGATCCACGATCGGAGACCGCGATGGAGCCGTTCCGCATTCATCTCTTCGTCTGCACGCAGCAAAAGCCGGAAGGCGTCTCCTCCTGCCCGGCCAATGGATCGTTCGCGGTGCTCGACCGGCTGGATCGCGAGATTCATGCACTCGGTCTCAGCGGCGATGTGCAGCTCACCACCTGCGGCTGCATGGGGCTGTGTGATGAAGGCCCCGTGATGGTTGTTTACCCGGAAGGCGTCTGGTACCGGCGCGTGCAACCGTCCGATGTATCTGAAATCGCCTGTCAGCATCTGCGCGATGGCAAGCCCGTCGATCGTCTCATCTGGAACGATGCCTCTGTGATGAAAGCCATGTCGGTCGAACATGGGGAAAAGTTCCGTGATGCTATGGCTGCACGCGAGAAATCAGGAATGCTGCCCGATCACCTGGACCAGATGATCCGCGGCTATATGCCGAGCCGTTGCATCCTTACAGCGCTTGAACTCGACATCTTCACCGCCATCGGGGATGGAGCCAATGCGGAACAGATTGGGACGCGGGTCCACGCGAATGCCCGTGCAGCAAGCACGCTGCTGAACGCGCTGGTAGCTCTCGGGTTGCTCTTGAAGAGCGGCGACGATTACAGAAACTCGCCTGATTCGGCTCGCTTCTTTGTTCAGGAGTCCAAAGACAACCACCGCAATGGCCTGCTGCACACCGCCAACATCTGGCATCGCTGGAGCACGCTGACCGAGACGGTACGGCGAGGCGTTCGCATCCCGGTCGATACCGATGGCGCCCCCGAACGGACACTCAACTTCATCACCGCCATGCAGCGCAGTGCCAAGGTCCGCGCGCCGCTTGTGGTGAAGGCCCTGGGCACAGCCGGTATTCGCCGCATACTCGATCTGGGCGGTGGTTCTGGCGCTTACTCCATCGCGTTCGCGAAGGCATCTCCCGATGTGCAGTGCGAGATCCTCGATATTCCGGAGGTCGTGCCACTCGCAGCCGAATATGTAAGCAAGGCAGGCGTCTCGGCACAAGTCAGCATTCGTGCTGGAGACATGCTCCATGACGAATTCGGCTCTGGCTACGACATCATCATGCTGAACGCGATCTGCCATATGTTTTCCGAGGAGCAGAACCTGGACATCTTCCGCCGCGCCCATCAGGCGCTCGCTCTGAACGGCCGACTGGCCGTGCAGGACTTCATCCTCAATCCCGATAAAACCGGGCCGCAACACGCGGCGCTTTTCTCGCTGAACATGCTCGTCGGCACCGACGCCGGCGCTGCTTACAGCGAGCTTGAATACACATGCTGGATGAAGGCCGCCGGCTTCCCTGATGTCCGCCGGCTCAACCTGCCAGGGCCGAGCGACCTGATTGTGGGTCAAGTGAAATAGGGCTGTTCATGATTCCGAGTCGTCAAGCCGGAAGTTAGAGCAGTTCTCCAATTCATGTGCCCTTTCCAAGTCCGTGCATGGTGGCTTTTTCTTAAGGTAAAAGCCACTCGGCAGTTGTGGCTTCGGTTAACAGCAATTGGAGAACTGCTGTAGTCGCGAACACAATCTCCAAGTGGCTGGATTAGAATTGAATCTGAGCTAGAAGCCTTACGCGATAAACTCTGACAAGATGACAGTTCAGACAGGCAGTACGGAGAGAACACGATGGCACTGATGAAAACATCCAATCCGGCGCTGAGCGAGAATACATTTCGCGACCTTTCCAGCAGCCAGTATGGAGGCTTGACCGACTTAACCAGCCGGATGACGCTGAACGGCACAGTGAACAAGACCGGTATTTTGCTCGTCTGCGCGATCGCAACTGCCTGGTGGACGTGGCACCTGTTTCTTCAGTCGCGTGATATGGCGGATGTAGCGCCGTTGATGCTTGCCGGCCTGATCGGCGGATTGATTTGCGCCATGGTCACCATCTTCAAGAAGGAGTGGTCCCCGGTGACGGCGCCTGTTTACGCGCTGCTGGAAGGCCTGGTGCTCGGTGGCTTGTCGGCCGTCCTGGACCTGCGTTATCCCGGCATTGCGATCCAGGCCGTGAGCCTGACGTTTGGCACGCTCTTTGTACTGCTGCTGGCCTATCGCTCCGGACTGATCCAGGTGACGCAGAAATTTCGCCTGGGAATCATCGCGGCAACCGGCGGCATCATGGTCTTCTATCTGCTGGAGATGGTGCTGGGACTCTTCGGAATCCACTTCACTTCCATTAACGGTTCCGGGCCAATCGGGATCGGATTCAGCCTGATCGTAGTTGGCGTCGCGGCCCTGAATCTGGTTCTCGATTTCGACTTTATCGAGAAGGGCGTACAGTTCGGCGCTCCCAAATACATGGAGTGGTATGGCGCCTTCGGGATCATGGTGACGCTGGTATGGCTATATCTGGAAATTCTGAGGCTGCTCTCTAAAATCCGAAGCAGAAACTAGAAGAGACCTATGGGGCCGGATAGCTACCGGAGTTACTCCCGGCGATCTGCCGCTGGATCGCACAGCCGGTCCCGGAAATGTTGCGTCCGCACCTGCCCCAAAACCGGCAACAAATGAAATACGACTCTAATCTCTTACCCCAACTGTCTCAATCCCTTTGACATGCTCCGGAGCAGTCCATAATGACCGTCCTTGACACGGCCAGATGAACCCACTTCGCTGAAACTCAACTGATGCACGGAAATTATCTTGACATCTGGAATCCTGGGTCGCACAATTCCCGTGTTAGTAGTACCGATACCATTCAGCAAGGAGAAGTGATGCGTCGTTTAGCCGTGTTCGTTTTCTTTGTAATTTTTGCAGCCTTCGCCAGGGCGCAATTCGATACAGCAACGGTACTCGGAACAGTGACCGACCCGGCCGGAGCGGTCGTTTCTCACTGCCAGGTAGCGTTGCACAACACAGCCACAGGTGCGCTCGCTACGGCTACCACCGACGACCGGGGTGAGTTTCGGTTCGTTGACATCTCCATCGGTCCCTATGAGCTGAAGGTGACGGCGCCGGGCTTTCAAGCGGCCGAGGCCAAATTTGAACTGACGGTCGGCGCGCGCCAGCGTGTGGACATGCCTCTGCGTGTGGCTACGGCGACCGCCTCGGTAATCACCACGACCGAAGTGAGCCAGTTGGAGACCGAATCCAGCGAACGCGGGCAGGTGATCAATGAGCGGGAAATCGCCGAACTGCCGCTGAATGGGCGCCAATACTCGCAGTTGGTCGAGCTGACCGCAGGCGTCGTACCCAGCCCCAGCGAGCTGGGCACAGGCTACACTCAACGCGAGGGGTCGTTCGATATCAACGGCCTGCGCAGCGTCTTCAATAACTATCTGTTGGATGGCCTGGACAACAACTTTTATGGCACCTCCAACCAGGGATTCTCGAACCAGGTGGTGCAG
>JBAVYF010000681.1:0-5134 GCA_049698655.1 Occallatibacter sp.
CTACAGCACAGAGGGTGGCTCCCGCAAACGCAAAAAGGAAATAGTTGATCCCGATCTGGCTATCGTGATAGTGCATGATGTGGGAGTCCCAGAACAAAAACCCATAGAATGTTCCGACCCCTCCCGATACAAATCCAAGCACCAATGCAAGGATCGTCAAGATGCTTTTCATTGTGGAACTCATTTCGCCTCCGCTGCGAATCGATATTACGCGCGCATTGAGAGTTCGGTCGAGGCCGCTTGCTCGTGTGCGTGGTAGCTGGAGCGGACCAGCGGGCCGGATTCGACGTGGCGGAAGCCCATTTTGAGCGCCTCGACCTTCAGCTCGGCAAACTCGCGCGGGGTGTAGAGGCGGGCCATGGGCAGGTGGTCGCGCGAGGGGCGCAGATATTGGCCGATGGTGAGGATGTCGCAGTGAACGGCGGCGAGGTCGTGGAAGACTTTGAGCAGCTCGGTGGTTTCTTCGCCCAGGCCCACCATGACGCCGGATTTCGTAATTCCATCTGGGCGCAACGCTTTGGAGTAACGCAGCAGATCGAGGGTCCGCTCATAGCGCGCGCCGGAGCGGACCGCGCGGTAGAGCCGGGGCACCGACTCCGTGTTGTGATTGAGCACCTCGGGGCGAGCCTCGACGACCGTGCGGATGGCCTCCGGGTTGCCCTGGAAGTCGGGGATGAGGACTTCGACGCGGCAGTTGGGGGCCTGGCGGCGAATCTCCTCGATGACCAGCGCGAAGGCGCGCGCGCCGCCGAGGAGGTCGTCGTCGCGGTTGACGCTGGTGATGACGGCGTACTCCAGGCCCAGCGCGACGACGGCCTGGGCCACGCGGCGGGGCTCGTCAAAATCGATGGGCTCAGGGCGGCCTTTGGGCACGGCGCAGAAACCGCAGCGGCGGGTGCAGAGGTTGCCCAGCATCATGAAGGTGGCGGTTTTATGGTGCCAGCACTCGCCGATGTTGGGGCAGTACGCGCTTTCGCAGACCGTGTTGAGCTGGAGCGAACGGGCCAGTTGCTTGAGCGAGTGGTAGTTCTCGCCCACTGGGGCGCGCGCCTTGAGCCACTCCGGCTTGGGCGCCGGAGCCGTGCGGGCCGGGGAGATCTGCACCAGTTCCATCACACTCTTATTGTAACGGGAGCAGTGGGCCGGCATTCGGTGCGGCTGCAGAGCAGTAGGGTATGATACTAATGACCATAGTCAAATGACCATAGTCACAAGTATACTGGTCAAATAAGGAGGGTCCCGATGCGAACGATGGCAGTAGGCGAGTTCAAGGCCAAGTGCCTTGGAGTGATGGCCGAAGTAAGTTCCACAGGCCTGCCCGTGCTGGTCACGAAGCGGGGCAAACCGCTGGCTCGGGTTCTGCCCGTGGAAGGGCAAACGCCGCAGGAGAGCCCTGAGTCGATCTTTGGCTGCTTGAGGCACATGGGAACCATAACCGGCGACATCGTCTCTTCAGAGTTTACGGATGAGGAATGGGGCCGGATGTTCAACGAAAAGTGGGATCGATTTGAGCAAGGGGATTCGGAGTGATTCTGCTTGATACGCACGTTATTGTCTGGCTACTGATAGCTCCGGAACGATTGTCCGTTAGGGCGCGCGGCGTGATTCTGCAATCTCGCATTTCAGGAGAAAAGCTTGGGTATTCTCCGGTTTCGTTGTATGAGATAGCCAATGCGGCACGTAGAAAGCGGCTAACCCTGGACTCGACGATCCAGGAGTTCATCGCAGCAATACAAGCCAAGCTGGAGCTGATTCCCTTAACGGCTGAAATAGCGATTAGCGCCGCAGGACTCCCCGACCCCTTCCACGGTGACCCGATGGATCGAATGATTGCAGCCACCGCAATCGTTGAAGATTGCGTGCTGATTACCTGCGATGATCGGATCCGCAAAGCGAAGATTTGCAAAGCGCTCTGGTAACTCTCGTTACCTCAGCTTGTCCCTCACCTCGGACCGTACAAGGTAGAGGAAAAAGACCAGGTTCAGCAGTCCCTGAACCAGGGTGGGAAGCTCGCGCCGGCTGGAGAATATCCACAGGTCGTAAACAGCCAGCAGGAAGACCGCGCCGAGAGCCATGGCCCATGCCCAGCGCAGCAGCAGGATGAGTCCAGCGGCGGAGGCGATAAAGCAGGCGGCAAAGAAGAGAAACAGCGGCGGATAGTGGCGGCCGGACACCACACCCAGGATGATGACGCCGGAGAGCAGCAGCAGGTAGAGGCTGATGGCGGCCAGTCCTGGCAGCGGCAGCAGATCGCGGCGCGGCGGTTTCAGGAGCATGTCGCCGGCTTTCTCGCCGGGCAAGCCGGTTGGGGTTCCGTTCGTGTTGAGGTCGTTGCTCATGGCGATTGGGGATAGGCCCGTGATTCAAGGTTACTCCGAGGCGGCAATGGCTTCGGCGATACGGTCGATGGCCTGCAGTTCGGCGTTGCTGCCTGGCCGGTGGCCGTTAACGAGGATGGAGAAGGCGAGGGTCTTGCCGCTGGCCGCGGTCAGGTAGCCGGAGAGGGCGTTCACCTCGTTGAGCGTGCCGGTCTTGGCCCACAGATGGCCTTTGAGTGGTGAATTCGTGAATCTATCGGACAGGGTACCGTCCACACCGGCCACGGGAAAGGTGTCTCGCCAGGCCGCGCCCCAAGTCTGACGCGAGGCGTAGGCCAACAGTTGGGTGTAGGCTCGGGGGGCGATGCGGTCGTCGGGACTCATGCCCGAGCCGTCATAAAAGAAGAAGTCGCCGTCGTCCACACCAGCGTCGATGAGGAACTGGCGCACCACGCGCGTGCCCTCCTCGAAGCTGCCATCTGCGCCATGCACCTTGCCCAGCAGCCGCAGCAGCAGCTCGGCGTGCAGGTTCTGGCTGACCTTGTTGGTGAGGGTGATGTCCTGAGCGACGGGGACGGAAACGTGCGCGGCCAGCACTTTGAGGCCTTCGAGCGGCGCGGCCACTGTGGGCAGGTTGGAGCGCGTGAGCTTGAGCGACTGGGCGCGCTCATCGGAAAAATCCTGGGCGTCGGTGGAGAGCCGATGATGGGAGACGGCGCCGCCGCGAACCGTGACACCACGGCTGCGCAACGCTTCCTTGAAGGCTGCGGCGGTGAACTTTGCAGGGTCGTCAACGGCCAGACCAGCATGAAAGCCCTCAGGCGGCACAGTGCCCCAGGCGCGGACCATCGAGCTGCCGGGGCGGCGGTCGAGGTTGGGGTGAGCCGTCTCGCCTTGGGCCGCGGGCGTCATCGAGCTGTCGAGGGTGTATTAGTTCAGATTCGGGGTCCAGCCAGCCGCGGTTGCTGCCGGATTGTCCCGGTCTTTTGAGCCTAGATTGGCAGTCACCGTCAGCTTCACAGTGTTCTCGTTGAAGGTGAGCGCTGAGATCGGCGCGCCGTAGTCCCATTGCAGGTCGTCCCAGCCCCAGTCCACGCCGTAGGGCTGGTCGGGATAGAAGCTGTCGTCGCCGACAATATTGCCTTTGACAGTGTGCACGCCGGCCTGCTTGACCTGCTCAGCCAGCAACTCAAGCGGCTCCATGGCGTTGGGCGGCGGCACGAGCTTGGCGGCGGGGGCGGGCGTGGCAGGAGTTGCCGGGGACGGGGCCACCTCAGCCGGCACGGGCTCCGGCGCACGGTAGGGGTAACGGCGCGCGCTCAGTGTGGGGTCGCCCACGCCAAGCAGGATCAGGTCGCCGCGCAGGACGCCTTTTTTGTTTAACTTGCCGCCGGCCACTACGTTGGTGGTCCAGGTGAGGGTTTCCACGGGCAGCAGGGCAAAGGCGGCGGCGGTGGTTGCAAGCTTGGCGTTCGAGGCGGGAGTAAAGAGACGGCCCTCATTCAATCCGTAGATTGGCTGGCCGTCGAGCGTGACCACGCTGATCCCGAATTCCGCATGGCTCAGCGCCGGATCAGCCAGAATAGCCTGGATGCGGTCGGCCAGCAGCCCCTTGGCCGGAGCAGACTGCTGCGAGGGTTGCGCGGCGGGCTTGTTCGTGGGTTGAGCCTGGGCCTGGGCAGGCAGCCCGGTGGAAGAAACCAAAGCAAAAGCCAACAGAAGCGCCGGAAACCGCCGAAAGAGCGTCATGGACGGAGTTTAGCAGGAGGGAAAGAGTTCGCGGCGTACCATAAAAAGGTAAATGTTGTTTTCAGGATCGCGATGCTCTGATGAAGAGCGCTTGACACTACCAATCGAGGACTGGCAAAGAAGAATGACCGATTTCAACCGAACAGTTACGCCTTGGCAACTGCGCACGCGCGCGTTGGAACTGGGCCGGCGGACGCTGGTGATGGGCGTCGTCAACATCACGCCGGACTCGTTCAGTGACGGCGGGCTGTTTCTTGATCCTGAAGTTGCGGTGGCACATGCGCTTCATTTGCTGGATGAAGGCGCGGACATTCTCGACCTGGGCGCGGAGAGCACACGGCCGGGATCGCGGGCGGGGAGTGCTGCCGGCCCGGCTCTCCACCCCAACGACGAAGACTTGTCGTTGTGGGCCCCGGCGGTGAGCGCCGACGAAGAGCAGGCGCGGCTGCTGCCGGTGTTGGAAGGAATTCTGCGCATGCGGCCCGATGCAATTATTTCGGTGGATACCTACAAGGCCGCAACGGCGCGGGCGGCTTTGCAGGCGGGCGCGGAGATCGTCAATGATGTGAGCGGCTTTTTCTGGGACACGGCGATGGCTTCGGTTTGCGCAGAGGCTCGCTGTGGGGTGGTCCTGATGCACACGCGCGGAAGGCCCGAGGAGTGGCAGGCGCAGCCGCCGCTTGAGCCGGATGAACTGCTGGCGACGGTGCGAGCGGGGCTTACGGCGAGCCTGGAAAAGGCGGCGGCGTCAGGGATCCAACCAGAGGCTATCGTGCTCGACCCCGGCTACGGCTTTGGCAAGCGCTTCGAGGAGAATTATTTCTTGCTTGTACGGCAATCGGAGTTGCTAATGCTGGGCAGGCCACTGCTGGCCGGAGCATCGCGTAAGTCGTTTTTGGGCAGGACGCTGGCGTCGCTCCATGGCGGCAACGACGCGCCTCCGGAGGCACGCGAGACGGCGGGCATCGCTGCGATGGTGGCGGCCATCCTGCATGGAGCTTCCATGGTGCGGGTCCATGCGGTGCGGCAGGCCGTGGAGGCAGCGCGCATCGCGGATGCTGTGCTGG
>JBAVYF010000682.1:0-2632 GCA_049698655.1 Occallatibacter sp.
AGTTTGGTTCGTGACCAATGCAACCTTGGTTGTTGCTCTGCCGCCATCGCGGAGTTCGGCAAAACCGTGGGCCTCGAGCATGTCGATGCCGGTGCGAACTGAACCATTGCGAGCGGCCATAAGGTGCGCGGAGGGCATGGCTTCGTAATAGCCTGTGATGCGCGCTCCGTGCAGCTTTTGATTGCCTGAAACTGAAAGTCCAAGGCTCGCGGCTGCCGCGGTAGCAACCCGCGCGCGCAGTGAAACAATCGAGGTGTTATGGCCGCGCGGGTGAACTGCGTTGGTCAGCAAAATCACATAGCTATCTGAAAATGGATCGATCCATAGCGACGTACCGGTGAACCCTGTATGCCCGAAGGAGCCTATCGGGAAAAACTCCCCGCGATTGGAGGAATACGGCGAATCAATGTCCCAGCCCAGGCCGCGCAGCACAGAGGATGTGGGCGGCTGTTGCGGAGTGGTCATCTTCTCCACGGTCAAGGGAGTAAGCACACGAAATCCGGAGAGTATATCCTGCGCATATTTTGAAAGATCGTCGGCAGTTGAAAACAATCCGGCGTGTCCCGCGACGCCTCCCATCCGGCGCGCAGTCGGATCATGCACCACGCCGCGCAACATGTGTTTGCTTTCGTCGTACTCCGTCGGCGCAATGCGCGGAAGCCATTCTGTGGACGGAAGAAAGCGCGTGTCTTTCATCTCCAGAGGCTCAAAGATATTTTTGGCAGAATATTCATCCAGGCTCATGCCGGAGACTTTCTCAACCAGAAAGCCAAGCGTTTCAAAGTTAATATCGCTATAGAGAAAGCGCGAGCCTGGAGGAAAGACGGGCTTTTGGTCCATGACCATCTGATAGGCGGCATCGCGCCCCTTCCACTCTGTTTTGAGATCGAGGTCCTCGGTCAGCCCGGTGAAATGCGTGAGTAGCTCGCGGACCGTAATGTCGCTTTTCCCATTGTTGGCAAACTCCGGCAAGTAGACCGACACCGGATCATTCAGCCGTACCTTCCCTTCCTGCACTAACTTCATCACTGAAGTCGCTGTGGCAATGCACTTTGTCAACGATGCAAGATCGAAGATGGTGTCCACGGTCATCGCTTCCCTGCCCGGTTCCAGCGAACGCATGCCGTAAGCTTTGCGATAAACCACCTTGCCGTTGTGCCCGATCAGCACGACGCCGCCGGGAATCGACCCGCGCGCAACCGCCGCATTCATGATCTCATCGATGTTAGCAAAGTCAGCCCCGCGAGTAACAACTGGCGCGCTGCCAGAGGGCGATGCATCCTGGGCAATCAGGCCGCCAAACGATGCAGTAACGAACAACAGAATCAAGACAAACCGGCAAATCGCAGATCTACTTTTCACTTGAATCTCCTCTTGCCTGGGCCTCTGCCCGGCAATTCAATCATTTAACAATGGCAAACAGAAGGCGGTAATCGCGTAACACCGGATGAGCCTACGAAGGCAATACATTCAGCCCCAGACCCGGTCCGGGAGGCAGGATCAACTTTCCCTTCAGCACCTTCACGCCTTCGTATGGATCGTTGGCAATCAGGAGATTTCCATCCAGATCGGGATAGTCCACGAGAGCCGCGAGGTGAGCCGCCGCCGTAACTGTGCAGGAGCTGGAGACCATGCAACCCAGCATTACCTTCATGTTCATTGCGCGGGCAAACTTGATCCATCGATAAGCTTCCATGACGCCTCCCGACTTATCAAGCTTCACGTTAACGCCGTCGTAAGCTTCCTTGAGTACGGGAATCATCGACGCGATGGTACAGGCTTCGTCGGCGATGACAGGTATATGCACCTTGCTGCGCACATATTTCGTCTCTTCAAACATGTGCGCGGGCATCGGTTGCTCAATCAACTCCACGCCCTGCGCCTCCAGCCAGTTAATCTTGCGTATGGCTTCTTCCTTGTCGGTCCAGCCCTCATTGGCGTCCACACGCAGCGGCTTTTTGGTAACGCTGCGTACGGCCTCGATCGTCTCCTCGTCGTTCTTTAGTCCGACCTTCACCTTCAGAACAGGATAATCCTCTGCTTCGCGTGTCTTCTGCCGGGTGATCTCCGGCGTGTCGATTCCTATCGAGAAAGTGGTCACGGGAGCGTCCGCGGGATCGAGCCCGAAATACTGGTACAGCGGGATTCCGAGTTTCTTGCCCAGCCAGTCACATACGGCGATGTCCATCGCGGCCATAGCCGCGTGCTGATGGTCGCCAAGTAAATGGAGCACCTCGGCAAGGAACTTGTCGAACTTCCGCGGATCGCCCGCGGCAATCTTGTCGATGATTGCATCGATTGCCTGTTTGGCTTGCTCCGGATATTCCTTGTATCGCACGATCGGCGCGCCCTCGCCGTATCCGGTGATGCCGTCGCGCTGATACTGAACGTGAACCGTGTCGCGATAGGCGCTGGAAGACATCGTAGTCGTCCACGTATGTCGCAGCATCAGGCGCTTCAATTCCGTCTTGACAACTGCATTGCCACCCGTTGCCGGCGCGTCCGCGGCAAACAATGCCGTTGGCATCGTCGCGCCAACTCCCATCGCGCCCGCTGCTTTGAACAGATCCCTTCGATTCATCATTTCACTCTCCGCGCTGCTACCAGCAGTTTAGTCCAGGGCATATCGTCC
>JBAVYF010000683.1:0-5089 GCA_049698655.1 Occallatibacter sp.
ACGGCCAGCCGGCGCCGCTGACCGGGAAACTGAGCCTGGATGCCGGCAGCAGCCGCATGGAGATTGGCTATGAGCCGGTATTGCTGCGCTCGCAGGAAGGGCTGCGCTTTCGCTATAAGCTCGACGGATATGACCGGAGCTGGACTTACGCAAACGCTCAACAGCGGCTGGCAACCTACACCAATCTTCCCGCCGGAAAATATACATTTCTTGTAGAAGCCTGGGAGACGGATCATCCGGGGCATGAGGCACGCGCCTCGATTGAGTTGATCAAGAAACCCTATTTCTACCGGACGCCGTGGTTTGTGGCGCTCTGCGCGCTGCTCGCGGCGCTGCTGACTATCTCTGCTTATCAGGTGCGAATGAAGCAGATTCACGACCGTTTCAAGGCAGTGTTGGCTGAGCGGACGCGGCTGGCGCGCGAGATGCACGACACGCTTATCCAGGGTTGCGTGAGCATATCCGCGCTGCTCGAGGCCGCGTCAAGCGGAGAGGTTGAAGACAGCGAGTCAAGATCACACTTGATCGACTATGCCGCCACGCAAATTCGCGCCACCGTGGATGAGGCAAGACAGGCAGTGTGGAATCTGCGTGGCGAGGAGAGCAAGCTCGTCGATCTGGAGACTGCGCTCCAGCGCATGGCCGAACGGATTGGCCGGGAACATGGCGTGGAGATGGTCTATCGTCTGCTCGGAAAGCCCTTTGCCATCAGGCTGCCGGCCTCGCATGAGCTGATGATGGTGGCCAGGGAAGCGGTATTTAACGCGATCTTGCATGGGCACGCACAACAGGTCGTAGTGGAGATCTCCTACGCGAGAGACTCGCTTTCACTGACCGTAAGGGACGATGGGCAGGGCTTCGACGCCGCGAAAGCCTTCTCCGAGGAACACTTCGGCCTACGCGGTATGCAGGAACGGATTCACCAGTTCAACGGGAAATTCGAGATCGAGAGCGCTCCCCATCAGGGAACCAGCGTACGGTTAGAGATTCCCCGCGCCACCATCGCCCAATGATGCGAGGCCACCCGCAAGTCTCCGCTCTGGAGCTGAGCATGCAGTGTTCCACGTTCTATAATCCGCCTATGCCGCCGATCCGCATTCTTATCGTTGATGATCACCCGATAATGCGGGTAGGGATCACGGCACTCATTGCTTCCAGCAAGGAGATGGAGACGGTGGCCCAGGCCGGCAGCGGAGAAGAGGCGCTCACGTTGCACGCGCTTCATCACCCGGACATCACCCTCATGGATTTGCGGCTACCCGGCATCAGCGGAGTGGAAACTATTCGCCGTATTCGCAACCAGTCCCCCAAGGCCAGGTTTATTGTGCTCACAACCTACGAGGGCGACGAAGACATTTTCCAGGCCATGGAGGCGGGAGCCGCCGGCTACCTGGTTAAGGGCATGCCTCAGGAGATGCTGGTCAACGCGGTTAAGCGGGTTCACGCCGGTGGCCGCTATCTACCTCCGACAATGTCTCAGGCGCTCGCCGCGCGCATGCCCGACTCAAGCCTCAGCCACCGCGAACGAGAGGTGCTCGGACTGATGGCAAAGGGCAAGTCCAATCGGGAGATTGCCAACAACCTGGGTATCACCGAGGCTACAGTGAAGTGCCACGTAAGCGTTATCCTGGCGCGCCTGAACGCCAGTGACCGCACCCAGGCTGTGGTGGTAGCGCTGCAGCGTGGGTTGATCCACCTATAAAGAGGCCCTGTTCGCGCTGATGTCCATGCAACGGCGAACACACGCTGTTTTTGCCATGACTAACAGATCATCTTGGCAAGTCAACCTCATACTCGGGAAGAGCTTCAACTGAATCCAGCGCTCCCACCTGGCCGTTACTACCAAACTTTGGCTTCTTGCCTGGTTCGAAAAAGATGGAGGCTTGCTGGCTTAGCGGCAAGACCTGAAGCGAAAATGTGGCTGAGGCCGAACCTGAAAGAAATCGTTTTAGTCCGATTTGCCACTCTGTCCCATTGAAATAATTATCGGTGAGCAGATGGCCGCCGCTTAGCAAGCGCGCCTCGTCGCCCTGATAATGTACTCCGAGATAGAGATCGCTGAGTCCATCCAGCGCGCCTTGAGGAACTACAACTCTCCATTCGCCCGCCTGACTGAAGCCGGAGTCATCCGGCGCCATGACCACGGCGTCATGCCGCCACGGCAGCGCCGGGCCGAAAACCAGCGAGGGCGCTTTGCCCATTGCTCTTGTTTGCACCACCTGGAGCGCGACTTTTCGCTCAGGTTCGCGCAAATTCAGATATTGGAAGAGTCCCGTCAGCTTGCTTACTCCGGATTCGGCTGCAGTATCGCCAGCAACGAAGTTGCCGGCAGGAAAGAACGCGACGTCAAAGAACGATTTGCCGATTTGGCGCAGGACAATATGCGTTCCATCGCTATAGACCTGGGACCGGGTCAGCAGCAGTTGGTCGTTCCCCAGAAAGTTCACTCTCCATAGATCTCCTGCCTGCTCCGCACTGAGGAGCACTATGTGCGTAAGTCCGCTGTTACCATGAATCGTAATTGCCGTGCTCAATCCCGGCCCGATGTCTCGCACGTTCAGCGCGCCGCTTTTTTCGGAAAGCGTGCCTCGCCCTATGTGGACCGCCGATCGGTCTGCCGCCAGAAACGAAAATTCCGCGGCAATGCCAGGGATGACCTTGAAGAAGGCATATGTCTCACCACTGAACCGAATCTTCAGAATGGGTTGGGCAGTCGCATAGCGCAGCGTGACACCATCGAGATCGAGATCCACTGGCCAATAGAAGTAACTGTTGGCAGGAATGGTAATAGGCCTGGACGGAACAAGTAACATCTTGCCAGGAACCCGAACTTCAAACTGTGTGCCGGGCCGTGACGGAACCTCCCGCTCGCGGATGTAGTTGTTCACAAACAAAAAGCCGCGCTGTCCATCAATGCGCGCCGAAGCCCGCAAAATGGATGTATCCTCCGGCCCAGCGGGGCGCGGTGTTGGTTCGATGACGCGCTCCAAAGCCAACTGCGCGCCGAAGTCCCGGAGAAAGTAGTGGTCCAGCTTCAATTCCCGCAGCGTCACATTCATCTGGCCAAACGCACCTAGAGGCGCCTGAAAGTCGTAGCCCTTTACAGGAACGTCGGTTGGATAACCGGTTCGTTGCGACTCCTGGAGCGTGGTCAGCCTTCCATCTGGGTTCTCTCCGCCCTGATACATGTAGTAGCCGAGGAGGTTGACTCCCGAACCAATCATCACAGGAATCATCGCTGGCACGTCGCCCGCAGCCAGCAAAGGTCTGCGGTGATAGGTGTCCTGAATGCCACCTCCTAATTCGGCGGTCAGGAATGGCACTTCGGCGCGCAATTCGCCATCGTGCCTGCTACTGGATGCGGAGTTATCGCCAATCGCTCCCATGTTAGCAGCCACCCGATTCGCAAAGCGAAAGGAAAAAACCTCGGCTGGAGGAAGAACTTTCGTGCTTGGGTCCCAGGGAGCGTCGGGATAGCCGCCATAGACGGGCAAAAACAGGTCTTCGGGAACCACCGCGTTGTCCCAACCGGTTACGGTATACAAGGGCACATCAAGGCCGCTGTCGATGGCTATTCCCTTGAGTGCGGCCAGATGTTCGCGCCCTTGCCCCGGGCCATTCGCCGCATACTCGTTCTCAATCTGGATACCAATGACAGGCCCGCCGTCTTTCCAAAGCAGCCCATGAAGCTGTTGGCCGATTTGCACATAGAATTGTTTCACCTCGGCAAGATAGACAGGGTCATTGGAGCGCACAGCGCTCTTTTTGAGCACCCAGTCTGGCAGCCCGCCGTTGCGGACCTCTCCGTGGTCCCAGGGACCGATGCGCGGATAGAGTAACATTCTGTGCTTGGCGCACAGTCCGGCAAATCTTCTCAGATTTCGTTGACCGCTCCAATCGAACTGGCCTTCAATCTCCTCGTGATGAATCCAGAAAACGTAGGTCGAGATGACATCAACGCCGCTGGCCTTCATCTTGAGAATCTCTTCTTCCCAGTATGTCTCCGGATAGCGTGTGAAGTGAAACTCTCCCATAACCGGAATCCATGGTTTTCCGTCTCGCATCAGATACTGGCTATTGACTGTGATCGTACTTCCGTTAGGAGCACGATTACTGCCAAGTTGCGTTGGGACTGGCCTGGGTACTGGATTGGAGGCTCTGGCGTCGAAGACCAAACGATTGACGGGCGGCTGCGCGCACAAGCTACACGCAAAGACGAGCACTAATGAAGATACCTCAAGATGGCGCATAACTCACATACCTTTCAAAGCACGCATATCCAGTCAACAAGGGGAGCTAAACCAACACCCCGCTTCAGTGGATTTGGCGTTGGTGGCATTTTCTGCCGGCCATTACCGATGGCACTCCTGATCTTCAGACCTTCGAAACTTACCTTCGCATGCCGCACGTATATCCGACTCGCGGCAGAGAGCGAATCGGCGCTTCCCGAACCAACGAGTTGCATCTTACTCCGTCCAGTATGCGGCTCGAATCCGACTAAAGTCGGATTGTGCATCTTTCGCGTTGGGCGCCGTGGAGCACATGGAGGGTTCAAAACTGGGTGAGCTGGGTATGAGGCCATGAAGAAGCGTGAGCGGTCATTTTAACGTAACGATGAATAGTCTTAACAAACTATCTGATTTCGCCGGAAAGTGGTTCATAACTCACAGTGTTCTGGCGGGGGAACATGTTCCCCCGCCCTTTCATGCACAAATCTGTAGCAGGAGTTTGCAGTGTGTATGGGATTATTTTCATGCTCTGTTGCCGCCCCGAAACAGCGCCCAGAAGAGAAGCGGAGAAACCTCCTTGAATCTTCCTTCCTGCACTCCAACGACAGTAACTGACGCCGAAGAGATTGCGTTCAGCTTTCAGGCTAATAGCCACTTCTCCAGAAACTCCCTCAACTCCACCGGTGGCCGCAGCCAAACATCCGCCTTGGTCTCGTGCCATTGACCGCGTACTAGCACGCTCAGGCCGTGCGGGCCAACATTGTTTACGGCACGAAACGCCGCCTCGTCGGTCAAATCGTCGCCCAGATATGCAACCGGAGCGCCTGGATCGGCCTCTCGCAGGATCACCTCAACAGCAC
>JBAVYF010000684.1:0-4086 GCA_049698655.1 Occallatibacter sp.
CCACCCTAGCCGCAAAAACAAAGACGCGGCGAGGGTGGGGCACCCGGCTACTTTTGCTTTGCCGGCGGCTCTTCGCGGGGGGCAAAAAAGCGCATACCTTCCTGGTTCTCGCCTATCACATGCAGGCGCAGGAAGTTGGTCGAGCCGGACTTGGTGCGCGTGCCGGCCACGATGGCGATGACATCGCGGGATTTCACGAAGCCGCCCTCTTCGAGCATCTTCTCGGCAATTTCGACCAAGGCCTCGGTGGAGGTGACCTTGGGGCAGCAAATGGGGGTGGTGCCCCAGAGCAGGTTGAGGCGATTGATGGTGATCTCAATCGGACTGAAGGCGTAGATGGGCGCCGAGGGGTGATACTTTGAGAGCTTGCGCGCGGTGCGTCCCGACTCGGTGAACAGCGCGATGGAGCGCAGCTCCAAATCGTCGGCGGCGTGCGCCGTGGCCTCGCAAATGGTCTCGGTAATGGAGAGGTGTGTTCTGCGCTGCTTGCGGCGGTCAGAAAACTCATCATCCTTGATGTTGCGCTCGGCATCGACGACGATGCGCGCCATCATGGAGACGGCCTCGACCGGGTATTTGCCAATGGCGGATTCGCCGCTGAGCATGACGGCGTCGGTGCCGTCGTAGACCGCGTTGGCCACGTCGGAGACTTCGGCGCGGGTGGGCCGCGGGTTCTCGATCATCGACTCCAGCATCTGCGTAGCGGTGATGACCGGCTTGCGGAACTCGGCGGCGCGGCGGATGATGTGCTTCTGGATGGCGGGAACCGTCTCCGGCGGCACTTCGACGCCCAGGTCGCCGCGAGCCACCATGATGGCGTCTGCGGTGGTGAGGATGGCGTCCAGGTGCTCGATGGCCTGGGGTTTTTCCAGCTTGGCGATGATCCAGGTTTCTCTGCCCAGGGCCGAGACGCGGTTGCGCACCAGTCGGATATCCTCCGCAGTGCGCACAAAGGAGACGGCGATGGCATCCACGCCGTTTTTGAGGGCGAATTCAAGATCCTCTGAGTCTTTTTCCGTAAGCGAAGGAACGCGCACCGGAATGCCGGGCAGGTTGATGCCCTTGTTCTCGCCCAGCAGGCCGCCGTTGATGATATCGCAGATGACGTCGCCGCCCGAGACTTCATGGACGCGCAGCTCGATGAGGCCGTCGGAGAGCAGAATGCGCGAGCCTTGCTCGACGTTTTCCGCCAGGGTTTTGAAGGTGGCGCCCACCAGTGCCGCCGTGCCCGGAACCTCGCGCGAAGTGATGGTCAGCCGCCCGCCCGCTTTCAGCAGCACGGGTTGGTGGTCTGTCAGCGAGGCGGTGCGAATCTTGGGCCCCTGCAGATCGCCCAGGATGCACAGCGGCTTGCTCTCCTCGCGGCTCACCTTGCGAATCATCTGGATCACCGCCAGTTTCCCCTCGTGGGAGCCATGGGAAAAGTTCAGGCGGAAGACATCGACCCCCGCGCGGATCAGATTGCGAATGACAGGCTCGGTGTTTGAGGCCGGCCCGAGAGTGGCAACGATCTTTGCGCGGCGTTGGAAGGCGGTATCGGTCAGGATCGGCGGCGCGAACGACATGGGGTTACTCCAGGGAAAGTTGAATGGACAATAAGGCCGGATTTGTTAGCGGTCCACATCATTTTAGAGCGGTTCCACAATTCACGTGCCGTTTCTGTCATCGTGCAGGGTGGCATTTTCTTGAGGAAAATGCCACTTGAGGGCAGTGGTTTCGGGGTACAGCAATTGTGGAACCGCTATAGGCAGGGGATGGGACTACACCACCCCTTTCTCTATTATGCGGGAGGCGAGGCGCGATGACCGGTAATAACGGTCACAGACCGGAGCAATCCAGATAGGGGTTTACGGAATCTGAAGCCTGTTCCTGGCGTTCCCGAAAAAGCACGCCGTTCAGTTCCGCGCCCAGCAGCGCGCTGAACGAGGTGATGTAGAGCCATACCAGCGTAGCGATGGCGGCGCCAAAGGAGCCGTAGAACATCGAGTAGTCGGCGATTCGCGTGACATACCAGCCGAAGGCCAGCGTGGCCGGGAACCAGACCAGCGTGGCGGCCACAGCGCCGGGGCCCACCCAGGCCCAGTGCTCCTTGCGCCGGGTGCCGAAGTGGTACAAGGCGCCGAGGACGCTGATGCTGGTGACGAGCGCGATGGCCCAGCGGACCATGCGCCAGAAGAAGAGTACGAAGTGGCGCAGTTCGTGGCCGGCGTTGTCGATCATCCACGCCTCGAACTGGCGGCCAAAGACCAGCACGAGGGTAGCCAGCGAGAGCGGAACCAGTACGATGGGCACCAGCAGCAGGGCCCTGAGACGCCGCTGCCCGAAGCCCCAATTGTCGAGCGGCAGCCGGTAGGCGCGGCGAAAGCCTTCCATCAGCGACAACATCATGCCCAGGCCGGCAAAGACCGAGAGGCCGGCGGCGGAGAAGATCAACTGCGCGGAGTGAAGCCGGCGGGTTTCCATTGCGGAGCGCAGCAGGGACATTGAATCGCCGGGCAGAAGCTGCTCAAAGGCGGCGCGCACCTCGCCTACAAGCGAGGTGCCCTCTGGCACCTGGGCCAGCAGCGCGGTGAGGACAACCAGCGCCGGAAACAGCGCCAGCATCCCCGAATAGGCGACGGCCTTGGCCGTGTTGAGCACGTCGTGCTCCAGCGCCAGCCAGAGAGCTTTACGGATATGTCGAAACATAGGAGCCATGTGCGTCACTGGAAAGAGTAGTGCATCAGGGGGCCTTCTGCGAAGAGTATGTTTCGACTCGCTCCTCAAAATCGACGGTGGAGTACAGTTCACGAAACAGTGGAAACGTTCACTGCGCTGCCGGAAGATGCTGCAACAGACTCTCGAAGCAGCCTGGAATCTGGGAGTCCCATTCCCCCCAGTCGTGGCCGCCCGGTTGGGTGTGGAACTCATAGGAGAAATGGTGCTCGCCGAGCCGAGCCGCAAATCTTCGGTTGGGTTCGAACAAAGGTTCCCGGTTTCCGGCAGTGAGATAGAGGTAAGGAGTGACGGCAGGGTTCGCTGATTGTACAAGAACGAAGGGATCGCGCGACTGCCGCTCGTTGCTCCCGTACGGCCCGAAGATGCTCCGGATTCTCCACCACTCCCCGATGCGTTTGAGGTTGAACCGCCTGTGAAGGACATCGATCGATGGACTGAAGGCGCCAACAAAGACAAATAATTCTGGGCGGCTGAGAGCCAGCTTGATGGCCGCGAATCCGCCCATCGAGATTCCGATGATGGCGCGATTTTCGCGGTTTTTGGCAGCGGGAAACCGTCTTTCCACGTCGGAGATCAGATCGTTCACCAGATAATCTTCGTACTTGTCCTCCTGCTTCAAAGCCGCGTTCTGGTAATACGAGAAAGCGCCTTCAGGCATGACCAGGATCAGGCCTTGGGCTGCGTAATGAGCAACGTCTGAGTCATTCGACCAGTCCTTGAAACCTCCGTTGCCGCCATGCAACAGGTACACCACGGGTAGCTGATGTCCGGGAAGGAGCTTAGCGGGAAGGAAGACCCGGTAGGGCATCTGCCGCTGCAATGCCGCTGAGAAAAACGTCACATCCTGCATGGCCACGCCGTGAGCAAGCCGAGGATTGTCGGGCTTGTCCTGCTGTGCTGGGCGGCAGCCGGTAAGACAGAGGGCAAGAACGCCAATGGCCAGAAGGGTTGAGCGCGGGATTTGCCTATTCTTCATAGAGAAAATGATTCTAACGCGACTTTCCACAGCTTTGGGAAGGTAAACTGTCCACTGACAGGAGCCCCTATATGCAGACCCAGATTCAGGGCACGACGATGCCCGTACTCGACGTGCAGCTTGAACCCAACGAGAGCGTCTTTTCAGAGAGCGGCGAGCTCTCTTGGATGACCGCTTCCATCCAGATGACCACGCACACGCAGATGGGCGGGGGCGGGGGCATCTTTGGCGCTTTGAAGCGCGTGGCCGGGGGCGGCAGCCTGTTCATGACCGAGTACCGCGCCATGCAGTACCCGGGTTCGGTCTCGTTCGCCACCAAAGTGCCGGGGCACATTGTGCCGGTGGAGCTGGGGCAGGGGCCGGAGTACATGGTGCACCGGCACGGGTTTCTG